>JBOGJB010000584.1:0-2808 GCA_050745085.1 Vicinamibacterales bacterium | reverse complement strand
GGCGATAAGCAGCACGAACGCGACGGCGGTCGACAGGATGAGCGCCACCGGCCGCACGTCGTGTACCATGCTGGCCTGCAGCGGCTCGACGTACACGCCGCAGTGCGCGTTCGTATCGGGATACTGCCGCGAGAGCCGCGCGGCGATCGTCTCCAGCTCGGCCTGCGCCTGGCCGACCGTCACGCCGTCCCTCAGGCGGGCGATGACGTTGAGGTTGTGAGCTCCGCGTCCGGTGCGCGCCCCGGGATACAGCCCCAGCGGGATCCACACCTCCGTCTCCAGGTGGAAGCGGAAGCCGGCCGGCAGGACGCCGATGACGTCGTACGGCTCGCCGTCGAAGTCGATGGCCTTGCCGAGGATCGCCGGATCGCCCGCGAACTGCGCCTGCCAGAAGCCGTGTGTGATGACCGCGACGTGCGCGACCGCTCGATCTTCCTCGAGGGTAGAAGTCCGTCCGAGCGCCGGCGATACGCCGAGGACCTCGAAGAACTCCCGCGACGCGCGCGCCGCCTTCACGTACCGCGGCTCCCCGCGCCCCGACACGTTGACGTTCCGGCGCCGGTAGGCGGCCATGCCGGAGAACACGGTGCTTTGCTGCTTCCAGTCGAGAATATTGGGGCCGGAGGCAGTGTTGCGGAGGAGGTTGGCTTCGACGACGTGCTCGAACACGCGCACGACGCGATCGGCGCGCGGGTGGTCGAGCGGCCGCAGCAGCAGTGTGTCCACGACGCCGAAGAGCGCGACAGTGGCGCCGATGCACACGGCCATTGTGAGCGCCGCGACCGCCGTGAAGCCGGGCGTCTTTCGCAGCAGGCGCAGACCGAAGCGGACGTCGTGAGCCAGGTTCGAAAGGGTTCGAACGGGTTCGAACAGGTTCGAGGAGGTTCGAGGAGGTTCGAGGGGTTCGAGGAGGTTCGGGGAGAGTCGAGCCGGCGCCTTCAACTCGCGTAGCGCGTCCCCGAGCCGGCCGCGATCGTCCAACTCCTGCAGAACAGCCCGCCGCGCGTTCGCGTCGTTCACCCCTCCGGCACGCAGTTCTCGATATCGATCGTCGAGGTGCTGCGCCAGCTCCTCCGAGACGTCCTGCTCGGTCGCCGGATCCAGCCCGGCGGTGGAGAGACGGCGGCGGATCTCGTCGCGCCACTCACGCATGCTCCAACCCCGCGATGCGGTTGATCGCCTCCACAAACGCGCGCCAGCCGCGTCGCTGATCCGCCAGCACACGGCGGCCCTCGGTCGTGAGACGGTAGTAGCGTCGGCGGCGTTGCCCCGGCTTCTCGACCCAGCGCCCGTCGATCCAGCCGCGCTTCTCGAGGCGATAAAGCAGGGGATAGAGCGAAGCCACGCTGAACCGGACGACGCCGGCCGAGCGGGTCTCTATCAGCTTGCCTAGCTCGTAGCCGTGGCGAGGGCGGGCCTCGATGAGCGAGAGGATGAGCAGCTCGGCGCTGCCCTTCTTCAGCTCGCGGTCGCGCGGGGCATGTCGCATATGTGTTATAGCGATATATGTCAAAACGAGCTACCAGGTCAAGGGAGGGACCAGAGGCCAGGGGCCAGGGGCCAGGGACCAGGGACCATGACCAAGGACCAAGGACCAAGGACCAGGACTACGAAGCGTCGCCGTCTGTGTTGCGCGCCGGCCGCGCGCGCATCATTTTTCGGAGCGTCTCGCCAAGCATCGTGAGCGAGAAGGGTTTGGCGATGAGGAGAGTGTTCGGCCGGAACTGCTCGAGTCCCGAGGACTCGCTCGGCGCGCCCGAGTAGATGATGACCGGGATGGCGGAAGGAATCGAGGCGACCACCTCGCTGCCCGTCCCCTCACGCAGCCGCAGATCGACGACGGCCGCCGACGGATGACGGGCACGGAAGACATCGAGCGCGGCGCTGGCCGAATCGGCGCTGCAGGTCTCGAACCCCTGCAGCCGCAGAAACTTCTCCAGCAGATCACGGATGCCGAGGTCGTCTTCGACGACGAGCACGAGCGGCCTCGCGCTGATGGCCATCGCCGCCCAGTCCGCCGCGCGCGAGCGGCGCTGGTGCCTCCGGGCCGAGGCAGACGCCGTCGGCTGGCGTAATCGAGAGCGAGCTGATTATAGCCCCAAACTCAGCCGTAGCACCCGGGTGTACGATCCCGGCGCCACCGACGCCTTCGCGCCGTCGCCGATCCGACGCGCCGGGCCATGCTCGACCTGCTTGGCCCCGGCCCCGGGACCACGCCGTACAAATGGGTGATGACGTTCGACGCCCCGGGCCGGTTCACGATCGAGATGCGGATGGCGGGGCAGGGAGGCGCCGAGTTCACGAATCTCCGCATGGTAGCGACCCGATAATGATCATCAAAGGCGCTCGACCGGAGCGTTCACGAAGCGAGCATCGGGGGTAATGGAAAAGGCCGGTCCGACCAGGACCGGCCCTTCCATCGTAGCCCTACGTAGCTGAGCCCTTCAGGGCCGTCTTGGTTTCCTACCAGTTCACCCTGAACACGAGCTGCACGATGCGGCTCGAGTTCTCTCCCACGGTTGTCAGGCGGAAGAGGTCCCCTCTGTTGTAGCTTAACGCCGCCGTGTCGGTGTCGATGCCGGTCACCGGCGTGAACCAGGGGTGGTTGAACGCGTTCAGCATCTCGGCACGGAACTCGAAGTTGACGTCCCCCGCGATGTTGGTGCGCTTCCCCACGCTCAGGTCGAACCGGACCTGCCTCGGTCCCGTGGCGATGAGGTTGTTGACGCCGCAGTCGCCGAAGCCGCCGACCGCATCTACAACGAACTGACCGCCGCAGGCGTGGACGTCCTGTTCGACGACCGCCCG
>JBOGJB010000583.1:0-7597 GCA_050745085.1 Vicinamibacterales bacterium | reverse complement strand
GCGCGCGGGCGCGCCGGCGGCCGAGCGCCGCGAGCAGCGGCTTCCCCAGCGCGTGCGATCCGAGCGGCCGCCAGGCCTTGTGCAGCGTCACGTTCGGACGCGCCGTCAGATCGGCCCACGCGCGGTGCGCGACGAGGTGCACCTCGTCGGTCGACCGAGCCGACAGATGCGCCGCCAGCGCATGGTTGGCCCGATCCATGCCGCCGAGCGGCGTGAAGTCGCCGGAGACGAGCAGCCAGGTCATGTGGCCGTTTGGCCCTCGAGCGCGTCGGTGTGCCACGCTGCGCCCTGCAGCGCCCCCGCGAGGAACCAGAACTGCAGGCCGATCTGCGTTGTGAACGGCGTGAAGCTGAGGATCAGCGCGAACGTCCCGGCGTTGGCGCTGAGGACGACGGCCGCCGAGATCCGGATGAGTGGATCGGCGGCCCGCGTCGTGAGCCGCCACTCGTAAACGCTCGTCGCAAGCAGGGCGCCGCAATACAGAAGCAGAAGGATGAAACCGCCGTCGATCAGCCAGCCTGCGACCTGAATCTCGGCCCAAATGGGCGGCGAATCGATGTTTGCCGGATCGCCGAAGTACCCCGCGGTCATGCCCCAGCGCCCGAGGCCGGCGCCGAACGGAAAGTCGAAGAAGAACTCGTTCAGCGCGTAGACGAGCTGCCCTCCGCGCGACGCGTAATAGATGGCGATCGGATCGTCCTCGAAGAGCGTGAAGACACGCTCGACGATGCTCTCGCCGCCGAGGAACACGGCGTAGCTGAACGCGCCGACGAGCAGCAGGCCGGACAGTGTCGCAAATCCGGAGAGCGCCGCCATCCGCCGCTGCCGCGCCAGCAGCAGCGCGTGCGCGAGCATCATGCCGGCGAGGACCACCAGGCTGACGCGAACCTGACTGAGGTAGATGGCCGCGATCCCGGCAAACGCCAGCGCCAGCGATCCCGCGCGCTGCCACGGGGCGATCGGGCTCGCCGCGAAGATCACGCCGAGCAGCGCCGCGAACATCCCCGCGCCGGCCACCGCCCCCGGCGTGTCGAAGAGACCCGGTGGCCGGACGATCAGCTCGCCATTGGCGCCGGTGTACGTCACCGGTCCGAGCCCCGTGTCCGACTCGGTCACGATGCGCGAGAATTCCTGCGGCAGCCAGCGCGCCGGATCGTAGACCTGCAGCACGCCGACGATCGCGTTGACGCCGTTGCAAATGAGCAGCAGCGCCAGCAGGCGGCGCAGGTGGCCGGGCGAGCGCACGAGGCGGGGCGCCCAGACGATCGGGGCCATCACGCAGACGTAGAGCACGAGCTGCGCGACACCCGCTTGAATCGTGTTCGTCTTCGGATGAAACACCATCAGCGCCATCGTTGCGACAACCGCAATCAGCCAGGGGACCGCGGGATGACGGCGGACGGGCTCGTCGGTCTCGCGCAGCCACGACCATGCCAGCGCCATGAGGCTGATTGCGAAGGAGCTGACGCGAATCGGCAGCCGGAGCGCCTGCGTGCCGGGCAGGTACAGGAGCGCAGGAATCGCCGTCTGCGAGATGACGAAGAACTCGGCGAAGCCCCACGGCGGGGCGGCGAGCGGATCGGTCGCCGCGCGCGGCCGATCGGCCGGCTCGACCCAGGGCGGACGGCGCGGAGCGGCAGTGGTGGTCATGACGCCGGATCCGCCTCTCCGGGCGCGACCCAAATCGTGTGCGGCCAGGCGTCGTCGAATCCCGCAGCATGGACGGGATAAAGTCGGAGCGGACCGCCGTACGCCGCGGAACGCGTCGCGGCCTGCGTGTGGTCGATCCACCAGCCGCGGTATCCGGCCTCGCTCAGTCCGGCAAACCCCGCTTCGAGTGCGGCACGCGGCGAGCGAAGCGCGGCTGGATGCCACTCGACGATCAACCGGCGATAGCGTCCCGCCCGGAGCCCGCACGCCATGCCGGCCAGCACTTCCAGCTCGTGCCCCTCCACATCGATTTTCACGAGATGGATCGATGCGAGTCCTGCATCGCGCACGACCGCATCGAGGGGGCGTCCCGCGACGGTCGTCGCGACCGCTCCCGGCTGCGCACGCACGACGGACGACACGCCCCAGTTGGCGCAGTTCTCGTCGAACGTGTGAAGGGCCATCGTCGACGCGCGATCGGTCGCCGCCTCGCGCAGGGCGGTCGCATGCGAGAGACCGTTGAGGCGCAGGTTCTGCTCCAGGAGGTCGAACAACCGCGGCTCCGGCTCGAGTGCGATCACCCGGCCGCGCGGACCGACGATCGACGCGGCGACGAGCGTGAAGTACCCCCAGTTGGCGCCGACGTCGATGACGGTCATCCCGGGCGCGAGCAGCGCGTCGAGCAGCCGCGTCTCCTGCGGACCGTACCCGCCGATGAAACAGGCCTCGCGCGCGATCCCGTCACGCAGGTCGCACACGAAGCTCAGCGCACACCTGCCGGCGGTGAAGGGGGCGATGAACCGGTCCCGGCGCCCGCGGCAGAGCCAGCGGATCGCGAGGTAGCGGCCCGCTGGTAGCCGTCGAACGACGGGCCGGGCCGCGCGGACCCAGAGCGGCGGGTGACTAGCGGGCGTAGACACGTGCGGTCACGTCGGTCAGCAGCTCCGCGAGCCGCGTCATCTGGGTCGGTCCGTCGCACAGCGTCCGTGCGCGCGCGGGGCCGCGCGCGCCGAGGGCGCGGCGCAGCGGGGCGTCCGCGATCAGCTGTTCGAGGGCCGCCGCGAGCGCGGGAACGTCGCCCGGCGGGACGAGCCGTCCGCACTCGTCGCCCACAATCTCGAGCGCTCCGCCGGCTGCGGTCGTTACCACGGGCAGCCCCGCGACGAGCGCTTCGACAAACGCGATGCCGAACGCCTCCGGATCGCGGTTGGGCTGACAGTAGATGTCCGCCGCGGCGGCCAGGCGTGACACGTCCGCCCGCTCGCCGGTGAACCGCACACGCGGCTCGAGGCCGGCGGCAGTCACCGCACGCCGTAGCGACCGGACGTACACGCGCTCGGCGGCGCGCTGCGCGCCGCCGGCGATCCAGGCGGTCCACCCCGGCACATCGCGCAACGTAGCCAACGCCTCGATGAGCGCGGTGTGCCCCTTCAGCGCTTCCATCCGACTCGCCTGCAGGATCACGACATCGTCCGTCCCGGTGCCCAGCTCGCGGCGGACCTGGATGCGATCGACGGCCGATGCCGGGAGCAGATCCACGGGCGGACGCAGACAGGCGATCGGCACGGACGGCAGGAACGGCCGCGAGACGCGAGCCGTGTACTCGCTGTTGGCGATGACGAGATCGACCGGCGTTCGCCGGGCCCAGCCGTCAGGCCACGGCGCGGTGGTCGGCGAGCGGTGCAGGTACAGCGCGGTGAAGGCTCCTGCCTCTTGCGCGGACGGGCCGACGACCGCCAGCGCCCATGGTGAGTGCGCGACGACCGCGACTGGCGCGTGGCTCGTCGCGAACAGGACCGCCAGCCGACGCCGCGCGCGCCAGATCGTCCACGGCGCGCGCGCGCGCGCGGCCCCAATCGTCACGACCTCGGCCCCTGCGGCGTCGAGTTCGCAGCGGAGGCGGCGGTCGTACGCGAGCGCGAAGGTCTGGCGGACGTCCGGTCTCGACGCGCGCGCGAACGCGACGAGCGCGCGCTCGACGCCGCCGTAGAGGTTGCCGCTGTAGACGTGAATCAGGTGCATTACGCCGCCCGCGCCAGGCTGGTGTAGAGCGGCGCCAGCTCGCGCGCAAGCCGGGCGCGATCGAATCGGGCCTGAGCCGTCACGCGCGCCGCGCGGCCGAGCCGCGCGCGCAGTTCCGCATCGCTGACGAGGGTCGTCAGCCGATCTGCGAGCGCCGCGGCGTCGCCCGGCGCGTGGCCCAGCGCGTCCAGGCCGTCGCGCACGATCTCCGCCGCGCCGCCGGCAAGACTCGCGACGACCGGCCGGCCGCACGCCATCGCCTCGGCGATCACCATCCCGAATGGCTCCGGCTGAACGCTCGCGTGCACGACGAGGTCGAGCGCCCGCATCGCGCGCGCCGCATCCACCGCAAAGCCGGTGAACCCGACGCGATCGCCGATGCCGAGCGCCGACACGCGCGCCTCGAGGTCCGCCCGCCGGAGCTGGCTGCGATCGGTTTCGTAGAGCGAGTCGCCGACGACGAACGCGCGGAACGGCAGCGCCCGCGGGAGGCGCGCGATCGCGTGGAAGAACGTGTCGTGCCCCTTCCAGCGGCCGAACGTGGCGACGAGCCCGATGCGCACCGTGCCGGGGGCGGACGGCGGCATCCCGGCCACGGCGTCGAGATCCATCCGCGGTCCGTCCGGGGCGAAGCGCGTGAGATCGACCGCGTTGTACATGACCTGTACCGGCGCGCGCGGCCGCAGCGTCAAAACGACGTCGCGCGAGACGCTCTCGGAGTTCGTGACGATGGCCGACACGCGGTTGGCGACACGTCCCAGGGCCTGCGCCGTCCACGCGCGGCTGCTGACGTAGTCGTGGACGTGCCAGACGAGCGCGGCGCATTCGGGCCGCGCCATCGCGCCGAGCACGTGCGCCTTGAACCCGTTCGCGTGCACGACGTCGGGACGCTCGGGCCCGAGCACCGCGCCGAGCGCCCGCGCGTGCGAGGCGACCGCGAATCCGGCGCGCCAGAGCCGTAGCAGACCGCCGCGATCCGCCGCGACCCCTTCGCCGACCCGCGCGAGCGCGCGCGGAAATGGCAGGACGCGGGCGTCCACGCCGAGCGCGCGCGCGCGATCGACGAACGGCCCGTCGGCCGGGGCAATGACCGACAACCGCCAGGCCGGCTCCGCCGCCCGCACGCTCGCGAGGATCTCGAGCAGGCTCGTCTCGGCGCCGCCCAGCTGGCCTGAGGTTGTTAGATAAGTGATCCGCATCAGAAAAACCTCTGTCTGACCACGATCGTGTCGCCCGGCATCAGGAGATCGGTGCTCTTCACATCGATGCTCTGCTGCTTGCCGTCCACGGTGCGCAGGATCTTGATCCCGCGACTCGAGCCGCGATCGGTGAGCCCGCCGGCGAGCGCGATCGCCTGCAGCACCTGCATCCCCGTCTCGTAGACGAACGACCCCGGGCTGCGCACCTGGCCGGTGACGAAGAACGTCTCGGCTTTCGGCACGAAGACGGTATCGCCGGGCTGCAGCGCCACGTTCAGCGACAGCTTGCCGCTCTGCAGATCGCGGATGTTGACCTTGGTCGTCTCCGCCGAGTCGGCGTCCCCGGGCAGGAGCGGGCCGGATCGCTCGCGCGGCTCCTTCGGCCGCACGATGACAATCTCGTTGCTCGCGCCCTGCGTCGGCCCGGCCAGCGCCAGCGCCTCGACGATCGTCATGTTGCCCTTGATCGGATAGGCGCCCGGCGCCCGCACTTCTCCGGTAATGAAGATGCTCTGGCTGCGAAACTCCACCACCTCGACGCTGACCTGCGGGTTGACGAGGAACCCGGCGCCGAGCCGCTTGACGAGCGCGTCCTGGATCTGGCGGAGCGTCAATCCCGTGGCCCGCTGGCGGCCGATGAACGGAAAGTCGATCGTCCCGTCGGCGTCGACCGTGTAGCGCTTGGAGATATCCGCCTCGCCGAAGACCGTGATGTTCAGGACGTCCTGCGCCCCGACGACGTACCCGGGCGACGAGGGAGGCCGATGCGGAGGCGGTTGGGCGGCCTGGAGGCCGAGGATACACGCGAAGGCCAGTATCGTCATGGTCAGAACCCGTAAGTGAGCGATCCGTAGATGCGCTGGCGGTCGAAGTTACGCTCGGGGCGCGGCGAGCGGCGCGACGCGTCCTCGTAGTTGAAGCCGAGCCGGGCGGTGTCCCCGATTCGGAAGCCGATGCCGCCGCCCCAGGTCGTGATCGTGTCGGTGCGCCGCGAGCCGAGGTCCAGGTCGAGCGGCTCGACGTCGCGGTACTCGAGCCGCTGGCGGCCGCCGACCACCTGCACGTCGAGCGGGCCGGTGATGACCTGTGTCACCGTGAGGCGGCCGCCGGTCGTCAGGTAGTACGGCTGCAGCACCTCGTACGAGTAGCGGACGTCGCGATCGATCGTGCCCTCGAGCCTCGTCGTGTTCAGGCTCCATGCCAGCGTGCCGGCCGCGGTGAGGCCGCGGTACGGCTCGATGGACGGGCTCTGGGGCTCGAAGCTGGTGTAGCCCACGGCCAGACGGCCGCTGATGAGGGCGCTTGGAGCGAATTCCAGTGTGGGCGTGATGCGCCAAGTCCGCGTGTCGCGGTCGGAGGCGGTGTCGAACCGATCGCGCTGGTACGCGCTCGTGACCTGCAACGTGGTCAGCGGCGTCAGCTCGAAGCGCAGCCCGCCCTCGTAGGCGTCGTAGTCGTTGTTCAGCGCGCCGGCGAGCGGCACGCCGTTGAAGATTTCTCCTTCGTCGAACTCGAGCGAGCCGCGCCGGCCGGCGACAACGATCGACGTGCGCGACGTGAGCGCGACGAGCGTTCCTGCCTCAACGCGCCAGTCGCGCCGCTGGGCCCTCGCATCGATCTCGGCGTTCAGGCGGTCGCGGGTGTTCACGATTGACCCGAAGACGTAGGGGCGGAAACGATCGAGAAGGAACTCGATGCGCCCCTCGTTGCCGCCGTTGATCGACCGCTCGTCCACGAACTCGTGGAAGTAGACGAACTCGGCGAGGGTCGAGTAGCGCGCCCGCGCCCAGCTCACGTCCAGCAGCACGTCGAGGCGAGGGATGATCGTCGCCGTGAAGTCTTCCTGCGGATCGCCCGCCTCGTTGAAGATGTTGGAGTCGATGCCGGCC
Source organism: Vicinamibacterales bacterium (assembly GCA_050745085.1). Taxonomy (GTDB): domain Bacteria; phylum Acidobacteriota; class Vicinamibacteria; order Vicinamibacterales; family 2-12-FULL-66-21; genus DATAEE01. The sequence continues at coordinate 837 of JBOGJB010000583.1, read as the reverse complement.
TCGCGGATGTTGAGCCGCGGCTGGAGCGTGAAGGGCCCGAAGTGGATCTCACCGCGGGCCGGGGGTTGGGCCGTCGGGTTCTGCGCCGAAGCGGGCGCGGCAAGCGCTACCGCGAGGATTGTCAGGACCGTGCGGCTCATTTGGCTGCCTTCCGGCGCGGGATGCCGAGCTGCCGCGCCTTGCGATAGAGGTTGGTCCGCTGGATGCCGAGGACGCGCGCCGCCGGTCCCATCCGTCCCTCGTAGTGGCGCAGGACCGCCGCGATGTACTCCCGCTCGAACTGACGGCGCGCCTCGCGCAGGCTCGCCTGCGGGCCGAGCGCGCCGTGACGCGCGTCGAGCCGGACCTCGCCGAGCACATCCTCGACGCGGATCGCCGGCCCGGCCGACGCCCCGCACAATCCTTCGATTGCGCGGCGCAGCTCCTCGACGTTGCCGTCCCAGGGCAACGCCGCGATGAGCGCGAGCGCCGCCTGCGTGAACGGACGCGCGGCGATCCCCGCCGCGTCCGACACCTCGCGGACGATCTGGCGCGCGATCGCCGTGATGTCCTCGCGCCGTCTGGCGAGCGCAGGAAGATCGATCCGCACCGCCGCGAGCCGGCGGTACAGCTCCGGGCGGAGACGTCCCTCGTCCACCTCCGCCTCGACCGGCGGACGGGTCGTCGCGATGACCCGCAGCGACAGCCGGCCGGCTCGTGATCCGTCCGGCCCGTCGATGCGCGCTTCGCCGTCGCGCAGGACGCGCGCGAGTCGCGCCTGCGCCGAGGCGGGCAGCTCCGCGATCGACGTCAGCAGCAGCGTCCCGCCGCGCGAGGCCGCGAGGCGCGCGCCCGCCC
>JBOGJB010000582.1:0-18817 GCA_050745085.1 Vicinamibacterales bacterium | reverse complement strand
GCTCCGGCGGGACCGCCGCGCGCTCGACCGGCGCGTGCCGCTCGGCGCGCAGCTGTGCCTCGAGCGCCGCGCGCAACGCGTCGGCGCGCGCCGGTTGCACCGAGACGAGATTCGCCTGCTCGGCCGGGTCACGCAGGAGATCGTAGAGCTCTGGGCGGGGGGCGAGGATGTATTTCCATCGTCCATCACGGATCGTGCGCAGGTCGCTCCAGCCGTAATGGAGCAACGGCGTCAGCGACTCGGCGTAGGTGGCAACCTCCTCCGGCGAAGGGCCGCCGCCGAGCGAGGCCGCGATGCTTCGGCCGGACCACCCGGCCTGTCCCTGTTCGCCTGCCGGCAGCCCCAGCAGCTCGAGCAGCGTCGGCAGCACATCCACCGCGCGGACCGTCGGCGCGACGCGGACCCCTCGAGCGATGCGCGGACCGCGAAAGAGCAGTGGCACGCGGAGCGTCGACTCGTAGACAAAATAGCCGTGGGTGCTCTCGTCATGATCCCCGAGTCCCTCGCCGTGGTCCGACGTGACGACGACGAGCGTGTCAGAGTCAGCGCGCGCGGATTCGAGCGCGTGGAGCAGCCGTCCCACGAGCTCGTCGCTCAACGCGACCTCGCCGTCGTAGGGCCGGCCGGCGTACTGCGACAAGTACGGCTCCGGCGGCTCGTATGGATCGTGCGGCTCGTACAGATGCACCCACAACGCGAAGCGCCGGTTGTCCGCCTTCGCGTAAAGCTCCGGCGGACCGCCGTAGCCTTGGCGGAGGCGGTCCTCCCCCCGCAGCCACGCGATCGCGTCGGCGACCGTCTCTTCCCCGCGGCGCTGAATCGTGTTCAGAAACCGCGCGTCGTCCGCGCCCGCCTCGAAGCGTGCGGAGTAAGTGCCGAAGCCTCTGTTCAATCCCGACTGGGCCGACAACACTATGGATGACACGAACGCTCCGGTTCGGAAGCCCGCGGCGGACAAGAGCGTCGCAAGCGTCGGCACGTTGTCGGCGAGCGCTGGAGCAATGTTGTCGCGTATGCCGTGCTCCGCCGGATAGCGGCCGGTGAACAGCGACACGTGCGACGGTCGCGTGAGCGGCGCATGGACGGTCGCGTCGATGGCGAGCGCTCCTTCGGCGGCGAGCCGATCGAGGTTCGGCGTCGCGACGTCCCGACTGCCGTAGCAGCCGAGGCGATCGGCGCGCAGCGTATCGATCGTGACGAGGAGAAGATTGCGCGCAGGTGCTGGCGGGCCTGGTCCCTCGCGCCGATCGCAGCCGCCGAGCATGGCAGCGACGGCGGCGACGGCGATCGCCCAGGCGCACGCGACGCCGCGGCGTGCGTTCATCGGCGCTCGAGGCGCTGTGCGCGCGCGACTTCCCGCGCCGCGTCGCGGCTCCGTCCGAGCCGGCTGTAAACGTCGGCGAGCACGTAGTGCCCGAGCGGCGCCACGTCCACGTCCGGCCTCAGCTCCAGACCCCGGCGCGCGGCGGCCTGCGCCGCGTCGAGGTCGCCGGTGTCGAGGAGAGCCTTGGCCAGATAGAGATGTCCCGGCGCGAACGAGGGGTTGGCGCCCACCGTTTCGCGAAACCGCCGCGCCGCGTCCTGCGGCCGGCCTGCGCGCGACAGCAGCCGGCCCAGGTTGAACGCGGCGCTGTAATTTGCGCCGCGGGCCAGCTCCGCCTCGTACTCGGCGATCGCGCCCGCCGTGTCTCCGCGCGCCTCGAGCACGAGGCCGAGATCGTAATGGGCCCGCTCGAGATCGGCGCGCTCGGCGAGTGCCGCGCGAAGGGCGCGGTCGGCTTCGTCCCAGCGCTTCAGCTCGATGTAGCACTCGCCGAGCTTGACCAGAAACGGCGGGCGGTCGACGTTGAGCGCCAGCGCCTGCGTGAGCGCGGCGGAGGCCGCAAGGAAGTCGCCGCGCCGCATCGCCAGATCGGCGAGCTGGAACTGCGCCCTGCCGTTGCGGGGATCGAGCGCGACGGCCCGCTCGAATCCGGCGCGCGCCTCGTCGGGGCGTCCCGCGTTCTTGTACGCGAGCGCGAGGCTGAACGTCGCACCGTGGTGCTCGGGATCAATGCTGAGGGCCCGGCGGTACGCCGCGATGGCGTCGTTCGCGCGGCCGGCCTTCACATAGAGATTGCCGAGCATCGCGTGCGCCTCGACGATCTCCGGGTCGGCGGCGAGCGCTCGGGCGACCTTCTCGATCGCGGCGTCCACACGCTTCTCGACCGAGTCGGTGCCCGCCTGTTTCAACAGATTGTAGAGGCTGATTCTGTCTTTCGGGTCGGCCCGGCGCCGCTCCGCGAGGGCGTGCCGGCTCACGCCGGCGCCGATGTATCCGAGCGCGCGAAGCCGTTCCTCGACCTCGGGGTCCACCGGAGCGGGAGCGCGCACCGCGTCCGGGCGTGAGACGCGCGCCACCAAGTCGTCGAGCGCGCGCTCCAGCGCCTCGGCTCGCTGCGGGTGCCGGTCGGCCAGATTGACCCGTTCGCCAGGATCGGTCTGAAGATCGTACAGCTCCCGCCGCGGAGCGCGCACGAACTTGTAGCGTCCTTCGCGGACCGCGACGAGCTCGCTCCAGCCGTAGTGATAGCGCGGATACCACGTTTCGGCGAGCGCGAGCCGATCGACCGGTTCGCCGCGCGCCGCGGGGAGGAGGCTTTGCCCCTGCACCTCGGCCGGGACCGGAATGCGAAGGTGCTCGAGAATCGTTGGCATGACATCGACGAGGCGGACTTGATCGGGGACAACGCGTGGCGGGATGGCCGGCCCGGCCAAGGAGGCCGGCCCAGCAATGATGAGCGGCACCTGGACGGCGGCGTCGTAGAGAAAGAAGCCGTGGGCCTGTTCCCCGTGCTCGCCGAGCGACTCGCCATGGTCGCCGACGACGATGGCCAGCGTGTGGTCGAGACGACCGTCGCGGGCGAGCGCGTCGACGAGCCGGCCGACCTCGACGTCAGTCGCGGCGACCTCGGCGTCATACGCTCCGTCGAGCGTCTGCGGGAAGCGGGCGCGGAACGCCGGCGGCGCGAGGTAGGGCGCGTGCGGATCGTACAGGTGCACCCAGGCAAAAAACGGGCGGTCCTTGTCCTCGGCAAGCCAGGCAAGCGCGCGATCGACGACTTCGCTTCCGGGTCGCTGAATCGTGTCCATGCCGGGGCCGGCGCTGGAGAGGTCGAAGTCGTCGAAGTACCGATCGAACCCCTGGTTGAGCCCCCAACGGCGATCGAGCACGAACGCGCCGACGAAGCCTCCCGTGCGGTAGCCGCGGTCGCGCAGAATCTCCGCAAGCGTCTGATGCCGGTCGTCAACATAGAACCCGCCGTTGTCCCGGACGCCGTGATACGCCGGGAACGTGCCGGTCATCAGCGACGTGTGTGCCGGAAGCGTCAGCACGCCCACGCTCGTCGCGTTCGCGAAGCGCAGTCCCCGCCGGGCGAGCGCGTCGATCGCTGGTGTCTGCGCGGAGCCATAGCCGTACGCCCCGACGCGGTCGGCTCGCAGCGTATCGATGGAGACGACAAGCACGTTGATCGGCGCCGGCGCGCGCGCGCACGCGCCGGCGGCGGCGAGGGCTGCCGCCGAAGCGATCAGCGCGAGCATCCACGTGCGCATGGGGGCATTGTATCGGGACTGTGACCTCCACGACCGGCACGATGACGTGCGACGCCCGAGTCGCGTCATGATGCACCGTCTGGGTGGCGACCTTCGCCTGCGCCCAGGATCGGAAGGGCTCCCAGGTATTCAGGTGAGTCTCGAGCCCCTGGAGCAGGCTTCCCATCACGAGCAGCCGCAGGCGATGACCGCGCGGCACGACGTAGCTCGTATATCCGAGGGAGATCGTCAGCTCGACCGCCTCTCCGCGCGGGAGCGGCGACGGCGGCCGCGGATCTTCCGTGCTCCGGTACCGCACGCGCACCACGCCATACGCGTTCGTCAAGGCTGCTGCGCGGCCGTCCGGCGCGACGTCGAGCATGCGCGCCGTGACGTCGGTGTCCGGCGCAGTCGACTCGATCCAGAGGTGCGCGAGAATCTGCCCCGTGATCTCCATGTCCCGATCAAGCGCCGCGCTCGTGAACGTCAGCACGTCCGCGCGGCCGCTCGTCGTCCGCCAGTCGCGCGTCCCTGTCGGCAACGGCGGAGGCATCGGGATGGGCCGGCGCGGGTCGTACACATAACGCGAGGCCGGAGTCGAGGGCGCCGCGCGCTCGCGCGTAAGGATGCCCCCTGGACCGAGAAACCACTGTTCGTCGCGCGCGCGCGAGGGAGGCCACTCGCGCTCGTCTCGCCAGCGGTTCGCGCCCATGACGAAAATCCTGACGGGCGCTTCGCTCGCGAACCCGTCATCGATCCCCTTGAGCCAGTAATCGAAGAATCGAAGCTGAAGCTCCGTGAAATCGACGGCGGCATCCGGCCCGTGGTCCACGCCCGCATACGTGGTCCGGCTCATCGTCGGGACGCCGTGGGTCCACGGGCCAATCACCAGCCGTTGTCCCTCGCGCGACGCGCGGGTGGCGCCGCGCCGCCGCATGCCGGTGAAGTTGCGGATGGCGCCGGGCTGCCCGTACTGATCATCGTTCCAGCCCGTGACGTTCAGCGCCGGAACATCGACCAGATGATGCTGTGCCTCGATGTCGTACGGCTTCCAATACGGGCTTTCGATCGGATTGTCGACCCACTCCGCCCAGTACGGAAACGCCCGCATCAACGGCAGATCCCGCAGCGGCCGGTGCTGCATCCACTGCTCGCCGTGCCGGCGCCAGCCGTCTGCAATCTCGTCAGGCGTGACAAACGGCAGCTTCAGGCGCCGGCGCTCCCGCGTCTGCCGGCCGAGCAGCCACTCGATGAAATCCGCCTCGAACACGCCGCCGTGGTAGAAGAAGTGATTCGGGTGCGCGAACGTCATCGCTGGCGCGATCGCCTTCAGATGCGGCGGGCGCGTCGGCGCCGTCATCCACTGCACGGCCCCCGGATACGAGAGCCCGAACAAGCCGACGTTGCCGTCGACGTACGGGAGCGTCGCCACCCATTCAATCGTGTCGTACCCGTCAACGATCTCCTGCGCGTAGGGCACGAACCGTCCTTCCGACTTGAACTGGCCGCGCGTGTCCTGCACGACGACGGCATAACCCCGCCGGACCGCGGCGACGGTGAACGCGAGCCGACCGCTCTGCAGCGCGCCCGACTTGTCGTACGGGGTTCGCATCAGGAGCGCCGGGAATCGGCCGTCTCCCTCGGGGCGATACACGTCCGCGAACAGCCGGACGCCGTCCCGCATACGAGCGGCAAGGTCGCGTTCGACGACGATGTGCCGCAGCCAGTCGGGTGTGACCGGCGACGCGGCGATGAAGGCCGAGGCGAACAAGACGGCGATGAGGGCGCGGCGCACTCAGCTTGAATCGATCGAACCTACTCGAACCTTTTCGAACCCCTTCGAACCTTAGTACCAGCCGATCGGCTGCTCGTTGAGATTGATGTACACCTGCTTGACCTGCAGGTACTCCTCGACGCCCCACCTGCCCAGCTCGCGGCCGAAGCCGCTCTGCTTGTAGCCGCCCCACGGCGCCTCGACGTAGGTGGGCTGCATGTGGTTGACCCAGACGATCCCGGCGCGGAGGCCCTTGACGAGACGCATCGCACGGAAGATGTCGCGGGTCCACACCGCCGCGGCAAGCCCGTAGTAGCTGTCGTTGGCGATCCGGAGCGCGTCTCGCTCGGAGTCGAACGGCATCACGGCGGCGACCGGGCCGAAGATCTCCTCGCGCGCGATGCGGGCGGAATTGTCCACATCGTAGAAAATCGTGGGCTCGACGTAGAACCCCCGCTCGAGCCCGCCGCCGGATGCGCGCCCACCGCCGATGGCCAGCTTCGCTTCGCGCCGGCCGATCTCCTGGTAGTGCAGCACCTTCTCGAACTGCTCACGGCTGACAAGCGGGCCCATCTTGGTTGCGCGGTCCGTGGGCGGGCCGAGCTTTATGCGCCGCGCCTTTTCGGTCATGGCGTCCACGAAACGCGTGTAGATCGACCGCTGCACGAGGATGCGGCTGCCGGCCGAGCAGACCTCTCCCTGGTTTATGAACACGCCGAACAGCGCGCCGTCCACGGCCGCCTCGAAATCCGCATCCTCGAAGAAAATATTGGGCGACTTGCCGCCGAGCTCGAGCGAGATCTTTTTCACCGTGTCGGCGGCGGCCTTCATGATGGCCTTGCCGGTCTCGACGCCGCCCGTGAACGCGATCTTGTCCACACCCGGATGCGTGACGATCGGCGCGCCTGCCGACTCGCCGAGGCCGGTCACGATGTTGACGACACCGGGTGGCAGGCCGGCGCCGCCGAAGTGGCGGGCCAGCTCGAGGACCGACAGCGGCGTCTGCTCGGCAGGCTTGAGCACGGTGGTGCAGCCCGCGCAGATGGCCGGCGCCAGCTTCCAGGCCGCCATGAGCAGAGGGTAGTTCCACGGAATGATCTGGCCTGCCACCCCGACCGGCTCGCGCAGGGCGAGCGACATCGCGTTATCGGGGACGGGCAAAACTTCCCCGTGAATCTTTGTCGCGAGGCCGCCGTAGTACTCGAAGCAGGTCGCCACATCTGCGATGTCGTACTCGGACTCGACGATGGGCTTGCCGGAATTCAGCGTCTCCAGCTCGGCCAGCGCGGCGGCGCGATCGCGGACCGCCTGCGCCAGGCGGAACAGGATCCGGCCGCGCTCCTGCGCCGTCGTCTCGCGCCACGGCCCATCGTCGAACGCCCGGCGCGCCGCCGCCACAGCGCGTCCGACGTCGTCAGCGTTTCCGTCCGGTACGCGCGCCAGGACTTCCTGCGTGGCCGGATTGACGACGTCGATCGTCCGTGAAGACGCCGGTGCGACAAACTGTCCGTCGATGAACAACTGATAAGTCTCCATGGCGCCCGCCTACGTCTTCGCGATCACGCGCTCGGCCGACTCCAGATCGACAGCAACCTCGGCAAAGGCTTCGAGGTGGGCATCGATGTCCGCTTCGGAGTGCACCACCGAGATCGTCCACTGCTCGTCGTAGAACTGCCCGCACGGGATGATGCCGCGGTTCAGCATGCCGAAGAAGTACCGCCAGAACGCGTCCGCGTCGGCGTGAAGGAAGTCGCGGTAGTTCCTCACCGGCCGGCGGGTGAAGTAGACGCAGCCGTTCGCTCCAACGCCGGTGGCGTGCGCGTCGAGCCGGCGATCGGCGATGACCCGGTTGTAGCCGTCGATGAGACGGGCGTTCAGCGTGCGGACCCGCGGGTAGACATCCGGCGTCAGGACCTCCTTCAGCGCGGCGAGCGACGCGGCCACAGGGATCGGTCCCGCGTTGTAGGTCCCGGCGTGGAACACCCCGAAGTCTTCGATGGCGCGCATGGCCGCGCGCGTCCCGCCGAACGCGCCGATGGGCGCGCCTCCGCCGAACGACTTCGCCATCGTGACGAGATCGGGCTTGACCCCGTAGTACTCGGCCGCGCCGCCGGGGGCGAGCTTCGATCCGGTCTTCACCTCGTCGAAGATCAGCAGCGTCCCCTCGAGGGTACAGATCTTGCGCAGGCCCTCGAGGAACCCGGGCTCCGGCGTGACGACGCCGATGTTCATCATGACGGGCTCGAGGATGACGGCCGCGAAGGCACCGCGATGGCGGGCCATCGCGTTCCGAACCGACTCGAGATCGTTGAACGTCGCCGCGACCGTCAGCGCGGACACGGCGGACGGAATGCCCTTCGACGCCGGCACGGAGAGCGGCGCCGCCGCCTCTCCGCTGGCGCCGGCGGGGGGCTTCAGGGCGACCAGGACCGCGTCGTGCGCGCCGTGATAGGCGCCTTCGAACTTCAGGATCATCTCCCGGCCGGTGACGCCGCGCGCCAGGCGCAGCGCGTGCATCGTGGCCTCGGTTCCCGAGTTCGTGAACCGGATCATGTCGAGGCCGTGGCGCGCCGCGAGCAGCTCGGCCAGCTCGACAAGCGGCTGATGAGGCATGCCGTACATCAGGCCGCGCGCCGCCTGCCGCGCAATGGCGCGGACCACGAGCGGATGCGCGTGCCCCGCCATGAGCGCGCCGAAGCCCAGCGCATAGTCGAGGTACTCGTTGCCATCGACATCCCAGACCCGTGGGCCTTCGGCGTGGTCGATGTAGATCGGATAGGGACTGAAGAAACGGAAGTTGCTCTCGACACCGAGCGGCAGCACTCGACGGGCGCGCTGTTGGAGCTCGCGCGAGCGGGGCGTCCGTTCCTGATATCGCGTCAGATGGTCCATGGTCATTATCCTCCCGCTCGCGGGGGCCCCCTCGTCCTTCGACACGCTCAGGACGACTCTGAGCGAAGTCGAAGGGTCGCGCGCACGCGCTTTCACTGCGACTGGTACACGATCCGGCCATCAACGACGGTCATCCGAACCGGGACTTTCGGCAACCGGCCCGGCGGGGTCGCGAACAGATTCTCCTCCATCAGGACCAGATCCGCGAGAAGGCCGGGCGTGAGGCTGCCGGTGCGGTGCTCGCTGAACGTCGCCCAGGCGCCGTCGCGGGTGTATGCGTCAATGACACGCGCGAGCGGCAGCCGCTCGCCGGGGAGCCACCCGCCCTCCGGCTTGCCGTCGAGCGTCGTGCGGGTTGTGGCCACGTGCATACCGATCCGTGGATCGAGCGACACCACGGGCCAGTCGCTGCCGAACGCCAGCCGCCCGCCGGCTTTGTCGATGCTGCCGTAGGCCCACGCCCGCGATGCCCGGGCCGGGCCGATATTGCCGGACCACACGCTCGCCTGGTTCGGCGTCGGCGTCCCGTGGTACGGCTGCATGGATGCGATCACCCCGAGCGCGCCGAAGCGCGATACGTCAATCGGGTCGATCGTCTCGATGTGCTCGACCCGATGCCGCCGCCCGCGCGCCGGGGCCGGATTGCGGCTTGCGGCGCGCTCCAGCGCATCGAGCGCCATCCGCACTCCGCGGTCGCCGATCGCGTGGATGAAGATCTGCCATGCCTCCCGATCCATCGTGCCGACGATGCGGTCCAGCTCGTCGGGAGTGTAATTCGGCAGGCCCGTCGTGGCGCGAGTGGCGTACGGCTCGAGCATGGCCGCCGTGAACGCCTCGATGACTCCATCGGCGAAGAGCTTGACGGCCCCGGCGCGGAACCAGGGGTCGTCCGGGTACCGGCGGCGCACCGCGTCGAAGCGCGCCCGGTCAGCCTCCGAAAAGCCGGGCTCGATGGTCAGCGCGGACGACACACGCACCGTCATCTCGCCCGAGCGCCGCAGCGCGTCGTACAGCTCGAACTCGTCTGCCGCGCCGGTCGCATTCTGCACGCTCGTGATGCCGAAACGGTTCGCCTCGCGCATGGCGGCGTGGAGCGCGCGGAGCCGATCCTCGCGCGACGGCTTCGGCAGCAGACGGGTCACGAGCTCGGTCGCAGCTTCCTTGAGCACGCCGGTCGGCTCTCCCGTCGCATCCCGGACGATCTCGCCGTTCTTCGGATCCGGCGTCTCGCGCGTGATGCCGGCCAGCTTCAACGCGCGTGTGTTCGCCCAGCCCGTGTGGCCGTCGTAGCACTCCATGTAGGCCGGGCGGTCCGGCACGGCGTCATCGAGCTGCTGCCGGGTCGGCAGATTGCCCGGAAACACGGCGTAGAACCAGCCGCGGCCCACGACCCACGGCCGCTCGCGCCGCGTTGCCGCGAAATCGCTGATGGTGCGCACGACCTGTTCAAGCGTCAGCGCGTCAAGCAGGTTCGCTTCGTCGAGCGAGAGCCCACCGGAAAGAAAGTGAATGTGCGCGTCGTGGAATCCAGGCAGGACCGAGCCGCCGCGCGCATCGACGACGATCGTTCGCTCACCCGTCAACGCACGAATCTCGGCGGCGGTTCCTACGGCGGCAATGCGGTTCCCTCGAACGGCGAGGGCCTCGGCGACGGTGCCCCGTCCATCCGCTGTATACACGCGGCCGTTTACGATCGCGAAGTCGGCCGGCGGCTCCGACGGGATTGGCGGTACTCCGGCGCCCGACGCGGCGAGGGCCAGGCCGAAGAGCGCAAGCCGGTGCAGCATGGAAAATCCGTCGCGAATTCTACAGCAGGGCGTGTGCTAGAGTCGCGCCCGATGACCCTGCCCGTGGCGGGCCGGCCGGGCTTGCCGAAGGCGCTCCGTCTCCGCGATCTGATCCTCCTGAAGGTCGCTGCGATCCTGAACATCAGCCTCGTACCGCTCGTCGCCGGCTTCGGACTGGCCTCGCTTGCGCTGTGGGTGCTCGCGTTCCTGGCGTTTCTCGTGCCCGAGATGGTCGCCGTCGTCGCGCTGGCGCGCCGCTATCCGGGCGAGGGAGGCGTCTATCTGTGGGCCCGCCGGCAGTTCGGCGAGGCGCACGGGTTCCTGTCGGGCTGGTGCTATTGGACGAACAACCTGTTCTACGTCCCCATGCAGCTCGTGTACATCGCAGGAGTGGCGGCGTACGCGAGCGAGGCGCCGGCCGATCTGCTGGCGGAAAAATGGTTCGTCTCGCTCGTGGCGTTCGGCTGTCTCGGCGTCATGACAATCGCGAATATCCGAGGCCTGGGGGTCGGCAAGTGGGTACAGAACGCCGGCGCGGTCGGAGCCGCGCTGACAGCAGGGCTCGTCGTGCTGGCGGGGGGGCGCGCGCTGTCGGCTGGCGCCGGCCCGCCGCCGGCCATCGCGGGCAGCGGATGGGAGATGCTCTCCGGATTCAGCGTCATGTGCTTTGCCTTCGTCGGCATCGAGCTGGCGTCGACGATGGGCGACGAGATCGAGGCGCCGGAGCGCAATCTGCCGCGGGCGGTTGTGGCTGCCGGCGTCATCACCCTGGTCGGCTATGTGGCGGTCACGGCCTCGCTCGTCGTCCTCGTGCCCCCAGAGGACATCGGCGCGGTGCAGGGCGTGATGCAGGCGATCGTCGCGGGCGCCGAACGGACGGGGACGACCTGGCTCGTCGCGCCGCTCGCCATCCTTCTCGCCATCGCGATCGCCGGCGGCGCCTCGGCATGGTTCGCGGGCTCGGCGCGCGTTCCCTTCGTCGCGGGATTGGACCGCGCGCTGCCCGCATCGCTCGGGCGCGTGCATCATAGATGGCGGTCCCCTCACGTCGCGTTGCTGGTGAGCGCGATCGTTTCGGCCGGCTTCGTCGGGCTGGCCCTGGCCGGGTCCACCGTGGCCGAGGCCTATCAGGTCCTGCTCAGGGCTGCGGTCGTCATTCAGCTCGTACCATTCTTGTATCTGTTCGCAGGACTGATGCGACTCGAGGCGGCGCCCCCGTGGGCGCGCGTGGCTGGGCTGGTTGGACTCGCAACGAGCGCCTTTGGCATCGTGACGGCATTCATTCCGCCGTCGGAGGGGACGAGCGTCCTTGTGTTCGAGCTGAAGATGCTCGCGGGCGTGGTTGTTCCGGTTGGAGTGGGGTGGATGCTGTTCAGGAGAGCTGGTCGTCAGGCCGGCGCGGCGTCTACCTCCGCGGCGACCCGGTGACCTGATTCGATCGCGCCGTTCATGTAGCCCTGCCACGGCGACGTGTGCTCGCCGGCGAAGAACACCCGTCCTTCCGGCGTGCCGACATGCGGCCGCACCGTCGTGATCTCGCCCGGCGCGAAATAGGCGTAGGTGCCGCCGGCCCACCGGTCGTCGCGCCAAAACTTCGTCGTGCCGCTCTCATACTCCGACCGGACGGTCGGAAAGATCTGCGAGAGATCGCCGAGCGCCCGGCGAATGCGCTCCTCCTCCGGGTAGGCGCCCATCGCCAGCGCCCGCTCGTCCGCCAGATAGCAGAGCAGCACGCCGCGCGGCCCCCGCTGGCCATTCGTGGCATCGTAGACGCTGCCGATGGACAGATCGGTTGTGACCCGCTTCCCGGTGCGCGCCGCGTCCCAGAGCCGGCGCCGCGCCTGAAGGCCCATCTTCAATAGCTGGCCGTACTTCAGCGCGGCGATCGCCCGCATCTTCGGCGGCGAGAAGGACGGCGTGATGCTGACCTCCCGGAGCGCGCTGAAGGGCATGGCCACGATGAGGGAGTCCGCGTCGAAGGTCTGGCGGGTGCCGTTCTCGTCGAAGTGTACGCGCACCGTGGAGAGGCCCTGCTCGATCGCCTTCGCCGGCCGGTTGTAGTACACACGGTCCGCGAGGCGCCGCGCGAGCTCGCGCGGCACCGAGTCGTTGCCGCCGGCGACGCGATAGCTCCCCTCGCGCGGCCGCGGCAGCGCGTACTCGTTCAGCATGTGCAGCGCCGAGATCTTCGTGGGCCCTATCGCCATCAGCCCGGTCATCGATCGGCCCAGCACCACTCTCTGCGCGTCGGTCGCGCCGAGGCTGCGCAGCAGCTCGTCGTAACTCATGCGGTCGTACTCGGCCATGGACGGAGCCGACAGATTGAACGGGTCCACCCTTGCCGCGAGATCCTGCACGCGCTTCTCGAGCGCCTGCGCGTCGCTGCCCGCCTTCCGCGCCTCCTCGCGCGACATCAGCCGACCGTTTCCGTAGACGCTGCCCGGCACGTTATTTCTGTAGAGCGGCAATCCGAGCTGCTCCAGCGTGTGCAGAATGTAGGTTTCGCTTTCATCGACGTTCTCGCCGCCGAGTTCGCAGTACAGGCCGTCGACGAAGGGCTCGCGCACGCTGTAGACGCGCCCGCCGGGACGGGTGCGCGCTTCCAGGATGCGAACGTGATGGCCGGCGTGATCGAGCTCGGTGGCGGCCGTCAACCCCGCCAGCCCCGCTCCGAGGATCACCACGTTCTTCGGGCGCTCGGCGCGGCGGCGATGGAAAAAGGGCGCGCCCTCGGCCTGCCGGGCGCGCGCCGGCGCGCGGCGAAGCAGCTCGGCCGCCGAGACGACGGCCGTGGCCGAGAGCCGTAGAAAGTCGCGGCGTGAAGGGCTCATGGACCTGGACCGCGGCGGGAATCAGTCACGGCCTGGAGAACGCGATCGATGGCGGCTCGCGGTGTCAGGCTGGGTCGGTCCGGCAGAATGTTCCATCCGGTGAACACGACGATGAGATCGTATTCGGGGAAGGCGATCGGCCGCTGCCCGCCAAAGCCGGATCCGCCCCAAGCCAGCCGCGCCCGGTCCTTGCCGTACGGGTAGAGCCACCACTTGAAGCCGTACTTCACGCCGTCGGCTACGGTGACGTGCGGCGTCAACGAGGCGTTCACCCATTCGGGCTCGACGACGCGCTTGCCGTCCCAGATACCGTTCTTGAGAAACAGATAGGCGATCTTCGCCAGGTCGCGCGGGTGGAGGTAGAGACCGCCCTCGGTATCGGCCAACCCGGATGGGGCACGCTTCCAGTAGTAACGCTCGATCCCGAGAGGAGCAAAGAGATGTCGCGCGGCGTGCTCTTCGATGTCCTGGCCGGTCGCTCGTCTGAAGATGTATGAGAGCAGCTGCGTGGCGCCGCTGTTGTAGTTGAACGCGGCACCCGGTTCGTGCGACATCGGTCGATCGATCGTGAATTGAACCCAGTCGAAGCTGGCCTCCATCAGCATCGCCGAATTGTTCGGGTCGGCGTAGGGCAGATCTTCCTTCCAATCGAGCCCCGCGGTCATCGTCAACAGATGCCGGATGGTCATGCGGCGCTTGCGGTCGTCGAGATTCCGGACTGTCGGGGGATCGAAGAACTCCAGGACGGGAGTATCCAGAGGAGGGAACTCCTTGCGCGCAGTCGCGACGCCGATCACCACGGATGTGACCGTCTTGGTTACCGACTGCATCGTGTGCAAATCGCCGCGGCGATAGAACGGGTGCCACCAGGGATTGAAGTAATTGTAGGGACCCGAAGGGTCAGTGGGATTCAACGGCCCGGGCTTGCGGGCCTCGTCGCCGTAGATGCGGTCGTAGTCGTGCGTGTAGGAGCGCTCGTACACGACCCTGCCGTGCCGGATGACCAGCAGGCTGTCCACGTAGCCGTATTGGCCGCCCGCAATGTCCTCATCCAGGCCGGCGAGCGCCTTCGGGTCCAGCCTCTCGGCGCGCGGCGTCGAGGACGGCCAGCCCTTCGTCGGCCATGCACTTTGGGGAGTGATGGACTGGGCCAGGAGCCACGCCGCACAGATCGCCAGAACAGGTCTCGCCATGCGCGTCGGCCACTCGTATCAAGGGCGCCCGCTAACTATAAGGAGACGGCGACCAACGGGCAAGTCACGCGAGGATCGGCGATCGGCGGCTCACCCGCTGTGGTCGGCCGGAGCGACTCCGTCCCGAGAGTGCAGCTACAATCCCGGTCCTGACATGAGCACCAACCTTACCGCCACCGGCCCGCCGGTCAACTCCCCGCGCCAGGTGCTCTTTGCCAGCCTCATCGGCACGGCGATCGAGTTCTTCGACTTCTACATCTACGCCACCGCCGCGGTGCTCGTGTTTCCGCGGCTGTTCTTTCCCGCGTCGGATCCGGCCTCGGCGACGCTCTCGTCGCTGGCAACGTTCGCCATCGCCTTTTTCGCGCGGCCAATCGGCTCGGCGCTGTTCGGACACTTCGGCGATCGCATCGGACGCAAGACCACGCTCGTCGCCGCGCTACTCACGATGGGGGTGTCGACGGTGGCGATCGGGGTCCTGCCGACCCATGCGGCCATCGGCGTGGCGGCCCCCGTACTTTTGGCGATCTGCCGGTTCGGTCAGGGCCTGGGCCTCGGCGGCGAGTGGGGCGGGGCGGTGCTGCTGGCCATCGAGAATGCTCCCCCGGGCCGTCGCGCCTGGTACGGCATGTTTCCGCAGCTCGGCGCGCCGCTCGGGT
The DNA here is from genome assembly GCA_050745085.1 of Vicinamibacterales bacterium. Taxonomy (GTDB): domain Bacteria; phylum Acidobacteriota; class Vicinamibacteria; order Vicinamibacterales; family 2-12-FULL-66-21; genus DATAEE01. The sequence goes on along the minus strand of JBOGJB010000582.1, from coordinate 4,108 downwards.
TCGTCTGTTCCGGCGGCATTTTTCTCGTGCTGTCCGCGTGGCTCACCGACGCGCAGTTCTTCGCCTTCGGTTGGCGCATTCCGTTCCTTGCGAGCGCGGTGCTCGTGATCGTCGGACTCTACGTACGGCTCGCGATTCACGAGACGCCGGTGTTCCGCGAGGCGATGACCCGTCGGGAGCGTGTCAAGGTCCCCATGCTGGTCGTTTTTCGGAACCATGCAAGGGCGCTGCTCGTCGGGATCCTCATCGCGCTCGTGACATTCGTGTTGTTCTACCTGATGACCGTGTTCGCGCTGTCGTGGGGGACAACCGCGCTCGGCTACAGCCGGCAGCAGTTCCTGGTAATCCAACTGTTCGGCATCCTGTTCTTTGCCTTGACGATCCCGATGTCCGCCGTCCTCGCCGATCGCCACGGCCGGCGTCGGACCCTGCTCTGGACGACCGCGGCCATCGGCGCCTTCGGGTTCGTGCTGGCGCCGGGCCTCGAAGCCGGCACCGCAGGCGCGGCGCTGACGATGGCGGTAGGCCTGGCGCTCATAGGCTTCAGTTACGGCCCGCTCGGCACGGCGCTCTCGGAGCTGTTCCCGACGCCCGTGCGGTACACGGGCAGCTCGTTGACCTTCAATCTTGCGGGCATTTTCGGCGCGTCGCTTGCGCCATACGCCGCCACGTGGCTCGCGAAGACGTACGGGCTGCACTATGTGGGCTATTACCTCACGGTGGCGGCTGGACTGACGCTCGTCGGGTTGCTGGCGGCGCGCGAGACCAAAGACGACGAGTTGATCAGCGTTGCATGAACGCGGCATGCAGGAGCCGCGCCGCGTCATCGAGCTGAGCCCGCTCAACGAGCCACGTCGCGCGAAAAGAAGACGTCGCCAGGCCAAACGTCGCGATGCGATGGTCGTGCAGACACTTCGAGCCTCGCCGCACGTTTTCGTAGGTGGCGTTGATCCCGGCGCCGACCACGCTCACCGCCCCGAGCCCGTCGACGATCCGCGCGTCGTCGCCAAAGGCTGCGGACAGTTCACGGCGCAGCCGATCTTCGTTGTGCAGGTTCTCGCGCGAGATGACCAGCGTGGCGCCGTCGGCGCTCCCGCCTAACGCGGCGACGTGCAACTGCTTGCCGCTGACGCCGCACTGATCCAGCAGCGTGACAAGACGAGCGGCGTCGCCGCTCGCCTGAAGTACCAGGATGTCGCGCTCGCTCGCCACGCCGGCGACCGTGCCCGGCATCCTTGGCGCGTGCCGTCGCACGACCGTGCCGTCGGACGCCGGGTCGCTCCCGGGGAGCGCCGACGCCGTGGCCCGTACATAGATCACAATACCCTTTTCTTTCGCGAACTCCACCGCCTGCGCGTTGAGCACTTTGGCGCCCGCTTCCGCGAGCTCCTGCGTTTCCTCAAAGGTGAGGGTGTCCACCCGCTTGGCAGCCGGGACGACGCGCGGGTCGGCGGTGTACACGCCGTCCACATCCGAGCAGATCTCACACCACTCGGCTCCGAGTGCCGCAGCCATCGCCACGGCGGTCGTATCGCTGCCGCCGCGTCCGAGCGTCGTGACCTCACGCCGATACGACACGCCCTGATATCCGGCAATCACCACGACCCGTCCGCGCGAGAGCTCATCCTGCACACGGAAGGGGCGCACCTCGACAATCCGCGCGTCGACGTGACGATCGTTGGTGATGATGCCGGACTGGCTTCCCGTGAAGCTGATGGCGTCGCCGCCCAGTTCGCGGATGGCCATCGAGAGCAGGGCCATCGAGATCCGCTCCCCGGCGGAGAGGAGCATGTCGAGCTCCCGGCGGTCAGGATTGGTCGCGACCTTCCGGGCCAGGGCGAGCAGTTCGTCGGTCGTGTCTCCCATCGCAGAGACGACGACAGCCACGTCGTAGCCGGCGGCTTTCGTCCGCATGATGCGCTCGGCGACCTGCCGGATGCGCGTCACGTCCGCGACGCTGCTGCCGCCATACTTCTGGACGACGATGGGCATTGTAGCTTTCCATACTAAAACACCAACCGCTACTTGAGCTCGACCTCGATCACGCGCACGGGCAGGGACCCTGGGTTGACCGGCTCATGCGTCACGTTCGCTTCGCGGAACCCCACACCTCCTGCGTCGAGCTTCGTCGTCTCGGATGTCCCGTCCGGGTACTTGAAGACGAGAGTTCCCCCCTGAATAACGACCCCTACGTGCGGCAGCTCGTGGGTGTGCATCCCTGTCGCGCCTGGCGGGAACGTGACGTCCCGCACCCGCACGCGCGCGTTGTCGAGCACAATCTTCGCGCTGCTCTGGCTCTCGCTGCCCACCTGCAGCGAGTCGTGCACGGCGCTTGCGGTCAGAGGGCCGCCGACCAAGGCAACCGTCGCGAGAACCGCCCCGAGCACGAGCCCCGCCGCGAAACCCGGAATGTGTCTCTTCATGGCGGGTATTTTAACCGGCGCCAATTTCCGGCACTCTGGTGACGAAGTTTGTTCGCGGTCCGCGGCCTCAGTCCTGTAATTGGTGCACAGCCCGCGAAACCTCCCCAAAAAACGACTCGGCGAGACGAAGCCGGGGATGGCAGGACCTTTGCGGAATGGCGTCGGGGCCCTCCCGCGGGAGCGCTCCGGGAGGTACCGTGCGCTGCGACGATTGTCGGGACAACCCGGCTGGCCAACACGACTACTGTGAATGCTGCGGCCGCCGACTATCTGCGAAGGACGAGAAGGCGGTCGAGACCGCTGCGGCTGCGCACGCGCCCGATGATCCCACGCGCGCCGCGAGGACCGCGCGGCCGGCCGTCCGCTGCGAAAGCTGTGGCGGGCCGGCCGAGGACGCCGGTCTCTGTGCGGCCTGTCAGCGCGCCTTCCACTCCGTCATCGAGACCAAGAAGCCTGAGGCACCTGCAGAGGATCCAATCGCGGCCGCTCCCGAGGTCGCGCGAGCCGAGGCGAGTCCATCGCCGGTGCCGGCGCCGCCCATTGCGCAGCCGACCGATATTCCGAGCGCGCCATCCGTCGCGGTGGCGCCGTTGCCACCGCCGTCGCGTCCTGTTGTCGACATCGCGCCGCCGCCAACCATCACCGTGCGGGAACCGGCCCCCGTGAGGGAACCGACGCGGTCGATGGCGCGACCGCCCAAACCTGCCGCGCCGAGAGAGCGTCCGATCGCGCCGGTTTCGTCAGCACCGCGTGGTCAGACACGCTCGCTCGTCGTAGCCGCCGCGCTCATCGTCATCGCGCTGGCGGTTTGTGTACCGATGGGACAACCATGGCTGGCAGGCGAAGAGCCATCGCCGACGCCTCGTGAGGAACAGCCCGAAGAGGTCCACGATCAGACGGCAGTCGCGCAGAGCGTGCCGGCGTCACCGGACCGGAACGAAACGTCCACGCTGCCGGACGACACGACGCCCGATCCGCCTGAACTCGTTCGTCAGCCCAAGCCGGCTCGGCGCGAGGCGTCCGTTGCCGCTCCCGCCCCGGCCATTGAAGCACTTACCGAGACCACTCTGCCGGCCCCCGAGCCGGTCGCGCTCTCGGCACCGTCGCCCGAACCGGCCGTGGCCCCCGTCGGCCCGTTCTTCGAGGCCGCGAAAGTCAACGAGGCGCCGCAGGTGGCCTCTCGAGTCGAGCCGCGCGTGCCCGACGATCTGCAGGGTCCCGTCAACGAGGTCGTGATCCTGCGCGTGCTGGTCTCTCAGACCGGTCACGTGTCGCTCGTCAGCGTGCTGCGTCGGTCAAAGGCCGGCGTCGCTCTGGACGACGCGGTCGTCGCGGCAGTGAAGCAGTGGACGTTCTCGCCGGCCCGGAAACGCGGGGAGGCCGTGAGCTGCTGGTACCACGTCGGCGTGCCGGTCACGCGAGGCGACTAGCACGCCCTCCCGGCGCATCCTCTATCAGAGGCGGTCACTCCGTCGCGTCACGGCATACAATGCGTGATCGCCGCGGCGATCCACGTTCATGTCCGACACCGCCAAGGATCGGTTCGCTCAGCTCCTCTTCTACGGCCTCGTGCTCCTGACGGGGTATCTGGCGTTCGTAGTGATCCGTCCGTTTCTGGCGCCGCTAGCGTGGGCCGCCGTGTTCGCGATGATGTTCTATCCGGTTTACGATGAGCTCGCGATCAG
>JBOGJB010000581.1:0-4029 GCA_050745085.1 Vicinamibacterales bacterium | reverse complement strand
GCTCCGCTTCGACCAGACCGACCTGCCTCAGCTCCTCGAATGCCTTGAGGATGCGCGGCAGCAGCGTGCCGCCCGCCACCGGCGAGACGACGTGGCGGGGAAACCGCCAGCCGAGCTGCTCGGCGATCTCGAATCCGCAGGTCTTCGCCCCTTCGGCGTAGTAGGCCCTCAGGTTGATGTTGGCGAAGCCCCAGCCGTACTTGTCCGCGATCTGCGTGCACAGCCGGTTCACATCGTCATAATTGCCGGCGACGGCGACGATGTGCGGGCGAAACACGCCCGCGCCTGCCACTTTTCCTGCTTCGAGATCGTCGGGGATGAAGACGTAGCAGCCCAGGCCGAGACGGGCGGCGTGCGCGGCGACGCTCCCCGCCAGGTTGCCCGTGGACGCGCACGCGAGCACCTCGAAGCCGAGCTCGACCGCGCGCGTCGCGGCGATTGACACCACTCGATCTTTGTACGAGCAGGTCGGATGGTTCACCGAGTCATCCTTTATATACAGCTCCCGCACGCCAAGCCGGGCGGCCAGCCGATCCGCGCGGACGAGCGGCGTGAAGCCCGAATGCAGGCCCGTGCGCGGCTCGCCGTCAATTGGCAGGAGCTCGCGATAACGCCAGAGATTCTTCGCACGGCTTTCTATCCCTCCGCGCGAGATGCGCCGGGCGATCGCGGGGTAGTCGTAGGTCACCTCGAGCGGCCCGAGGCATTTGCTGCAGACCCACAGCGCGTCCGCAGGATAGCCGGCCTGGCAGAGATGGCAACGGAGGGTGAAGCTCATTGATCCTCTCTGAACGGCTGGTGGGCTTCCAGCCTCCTGATCGTGCACGGCACGTCAAGACGACGGTACACGTCGTCCAGCAGTGCCGCAACTTCGGATTCGCTGCCGGTCGTCAGGGCGGCCACCGACGGACCGGCGCCGCACAGGCAGACGCCGGCGAGGGCGGGATGTTCGAGCGCCAGCGCTTCGGCCAGCCCCGACACGAGCGGTGCTCGAAACGGCTGATGCCAGCGGTCTCGCAGGGCCTCGCGCAGGTCTCCGGTACGACCGGTCTCGAGCGCGCGGACGAACAGCAACGCGCGCTGGAGATTAAAGACGGCATCGGCGCGCGACATGCGCTCAGGAAGCACGTTGCGCGCGACCGGCGTCGGGAGCTCGACCGCGGGCGTCGCGACGACGAACCGGATCGACGACGGCCATCGCCAGGCGCGCGCCGTCACGCATCCATCCTCGTGCAGGCAGCTCAACGTCAGGCCGCCGAGCAGGCCCGCGGCGGCGTTGTCCGGATGGCCCTCGATCGCCGACGCCAGCGCGAGCCAGATCTCCGGCGGACGCGGCGCGGTGACCGCCTCGTAGAGGCGCAACCCGGCGATCGTGGCGGCGCCGCTGCTGCCCAGACCGGCACGCATGGGAATATCGCTGCGAACCTCGACGCGCAGTCCGGGCGCCGGCGTTCCCGCGTGCGCGCGTGCGTGCCGGAACGCGGTCTCGATCCGGTTTTCTCCGACGAGCGGACGACCGACGAAGTCGAACTCGAGCGCGTCTGGCGCCGACGGCCGCACGTCCACGATGCGTACTCGGAGGTACAGCTCGACGGCAACCGACAGCGTGTCCAGCGCCGGGCCGAGGTTGCTGATCGAGCCCGGCACGACGATCTCGCCCTCGTCAGCCGGCGGCGGCACGCGGCGCGTCCTCCCGGCCAAGAATCGGCATGCGGAGGGCGGCCGCGCGCCCAGCGACTCGGGCGTCGACGTCAGCCAGCGCCGCATCGAGTACCGTCGAGAGGCATCGTTCGACGATCAAGGTCACGTCACCATCATTTGCCGGCGTCTCCCGCGTGTCCAGCGGCGTGACCACCAACCCGCGTGCTTCGAGCTGGCGCAGCGCGTCCTGTCGAGCCCGCGAGCCATCACAGGTCCTGAGGCGCACGTAATGCGGCGCCACGAGGCCGCTCCGCACCACGTCCGGGGCCGTGAAGGCGGCCGGCGCGTTGGACGGCGCTCCGTGGGCGATCGCCAGCAGATCGGAGACCACGGCGACCGCCGTGGGATCGCCTCCCGCTCCGAAGCCTGCGTACGAGGTCTCCCCACCAAGCCCGCCGCGGACCGTGACGAGGTTTCGGCTGCCGTCGACCCGCGCGAAGTCCGAGTCGAGCGGTACGAGCACCGGGCCCACGCCGGCTGAGATCGTCCCGTCGGCCTCCTCCGGCCGCTCCGCCCACACGACGTGCCGGATCGTGCAGTTCACCCGCCGCGCGCGTGTGAAATCCACCGGCTCGAGACCCCGGAGACTTTGCGTCGCGATCCGGTCGGGACGCACGCGGCTGCGAAGCGCGATCAACGTGAGTATCGCCAGCTTTGCACGGGCGTCGAGGCCGTCGATGTCGAGGGAGGGGTCCGCCTCTGCGTAGCCGAGGGCCTGCGCTTCGCCGAGCGCGACGTCGAACGGAACGCCGGCCGCCTCCATCCGGCCGAGGATGTAGTTGCAGGTGCCGCTGACGACGCCGCGGACCGCGACGAGGTCGTCGCCCGCCAGGCCGGCTTCGATCGCGGTGATGACCGGCACGCCTCCGGCTACGGCCGCCTCGAAGCGCAGGGATACCGACGCGCGGCGCGCCACCGCGCGCAGCTCGGGCGCGCACTCGGCGATGACCTGTTTGTTCGCGGTGACGACGGACCGGCGGGATTCGAGCGCGCGCTCGATCCACGTGCGCGCCGGCTCGAGCCCGCCCATCACCTCGACGACGACGTCGGCGCCGCTGTGGAAGACATCCTCGATGCGCTCGGTCCAGACCACACGTGGAGGCGTCCAGTCGGCGCGCTTGCGCGCGACGTTGCGGTTGAAGATGCAGGACAGGCGCAGCTCGGGATGCCGGCCGCTGCCGAGGATCCTGGCCACCGATCGGCCCACGGTCCCGAAGCCGAGGAGCGCGACTGACAGCATGGCGGAGCGCCTTCAGCCTCGTGCCGCGACCGGCGCCGTCCGATCGGCAGTGGCAGGCGCGTAGAAGCGGTCGTAGACGCGCCGCATCGCATCCGCGAGGTCGGCGTCGTCCAGGAGCATCGTCAGCGATCGGCCTGACGGGGGCTGCGCGACGGCGTGCACGGCGACGCCCTCGAGCGCGGCGAGCACGTCGGCGGCGAGCCGCGGCGTGCCGCGCAAGCCGTCACCGACCGCCGAGAGCAGCGCCATCTCGCCTCGGACGGTGACGTCGGCCACCTCCGCGAACGCGGCGGTGAGCTGCCCCGCACGCGCGTCGTTATCGAAGGCGGCGACCACGATCGTGTCGGCGATGGTCGTCACGCAGGGGTGCAGCGCGGCGCCGTCGAGGATCTCGAACACGCGCCGCAGAAACACAGGTGGCCGCAGCGTGCGGCGGGAGGCGATCTCCAGGACGGTGACGCGGCGCTTGCATGCGAGCGCGGCCGGCGCAAGCCGGTCTGGGGCGGACGCGCCATTGACGACCGTTCCGGTGGATCCGGGCCGCCGCGAGTTCAGGATGCGGACCGGGATACCCCGGGCGACGGCGGGCTCGACGGTCGAGGGATGCAAGACCTTCGCACCGAAGTACGCGAGCTCGCGCGCTTCCGCGAACGACACCTGCGGCACGACCGCCGGATCGGGCACGATCCGGGGGTCCGCCGCGAGCAGGCCGTCCACGTCGGTCCAGATCTGGATCTCACGCGCGTCGAGACATGCCCCGACGAGCGCCGCGGAGAAGTCGGAGCCGCCTCGTCCCAGCGTTGTCGTGATGCCTTCAGCCGTCGCGCCGATGAAGCCGCCGACGACCGGCACGCGGCCCGCGTCGATCGCAGGCCGCAGGTGCCGATCGAGCCGTGCGGCCGTCGGCGCGAAGTGGGGAGCGGCGCCCGCGTGCTCGCCGTCGGTCACGACGACGCGCCTGGCGTCGATCCACTCGGCCGGGAGACCCAGGTGCTCGAACGCCGCGGCGACGATCCGGCTGCTCATCAGCTCGCCCGACGCCGCGATCGCGTCGCGCGCGCGCGGCGAGGCGTCGCGAAGGACCGCTG
>JBOGJB010000580.1:0-1956 GCA_050745085.1 Vicinamibacterales bacterium | reverse complement strand
GTCGGCCAGTATCGTATCGTCCGGATCGGCGTGGAGTCGATCATCATGGAGTACGCGGACGGGCGTGGACGTCAGACCATCCGGCTGTCGGGCCAGTAGCGGCCGCGGCCGCGAGCAAAAAAGGAATGATGACGCGTAAAGCTGTCTTGATCGTTCTGATCGTCACCCTGGCCGCTGCGTGCGCCGCGGGGCGCGCATTCCGACAGGGTGAGGAAGCCGCGCGGCTCGGCGACTGGGACACCGCCGTCATCCACTACCGCCGGGCGGTCCAGGAGGCCCCCGATCGTCCTGACTACAAGATTCAGCTCGAGCGTGCGATGCAGAACGCGGCGCTGGAGCACCTCACGCGCGCCTACGATCTCGAAGCGAAGGACCAGCTCGAACCCGCGCTGAAGGAGTACCGCAAGGCGCTGGAGTACGACCTGACTAACCGCATCGCGGGGGCGAAGGCGGCGGACCTGGAACGCAGGATCCGGGACCGCATCGAGGCGGCGCGACCCAAGCCAAAGATCGAGGAGCTGCGCGAGAAGGCGCGCCAGATCTCGCCGGAGCCGCTGTTGAACCCGGCACGGCGCGAGCCGCTGAAGGTGGTGTTCAACAACGCCAGCGTCCGCGACATTCTCAACTTCATCGGGAGCGCGGCCGGCATCAACGTCACCTACGATCAGGGGGCGGAGACGGCGGTCGGCCGCGGATACACGGTCAACCTCGAAGGGGTCACGCTGGAGGAGGCGCTCAACCAGGTCCTCACCGCGAACGGGCTCTTCTACAAGGTGACCAACCCGCGCACGATCATCGTCATTCAAGACATCCCGGCCAAGCGCGCGCAGTACGAGGAGCTGGTCATCAAGACCTTCTTCCTCTCGCACGCCGACGCGACCGAGCTGACCACGATGATCAACCAGGTCGCCCGGCTGCCGGGCATGCAGCCGGCGGTGATGCCGAACAAGACCGCCAACACGATCACGATCCGGACGACGGCGGCGCTCGCGACGGTCATCGAGCGGGTCATCCGCGCGAACGATAAACCGCGCGCCGAGATCCTGCTCGACGTGGAGATCCTCGAGGTCAACCGCACGCGGCTGAAGGACTACGGGCTCAACCTGAGCAACTACGCGGTGAACCTGTTCTTCTCGCCCGAGCAGCCCCCGACGACCGGTACGGGCGGCACGACGACGGCGCCCTTCAACCTGAACACGATCTCCCAGGGGATCAGCACGGCGGATTTCTACCTCGCCGTGCCGACCGCCGTCGTCCGCTTCCTCGAGACCGACTCAAACACGCGGATTCTCGCGAAGCCGCAGCTCCGCGGCGCGGAAGGACAGAAGCTCACGCTCAACCTCGGCCAGCAGGTGCCGATCCTGTCGACGGTGTTCGGTGCCGCGGCCGCGGGCGGGTTCGCGACGATCCCGCAGTCGTCGTTCAACTACCGCGACGTCGGTGTCAACCTCGAGATGGAGCCGCGCGTCTCCTACGAGGGGGAGATCCTCCTGACGCTCGGGATCGAAGTCAGCTCGCTTGGCCCGAGCATCGAGGTCGCGGGGCAGAGCGTCCCGTCGTTCCAGACGCGGCGCGTCTCGACGAAGCTCCGGCTCCGCGAAGGGGAGTCGAACCTGCTCGCGGGTCTGATCCAGCAGAACGAGCGGCGGGCGATCAGCGGATTCCCAGGCTTGATTCGCGTTCCGGTGTTCAAGCAGCTGTTCTCTGGCAATCGCAGCGAGTCGGAAGAAAACGACATCGTCATGCTCATCACACCGCACATCGTGCGAACGCACGAGCTGACGGCGGAGGATCTCGCGCCGATCTTCATCGGCACGCAGCAGAACATCTCGCTCGGCGGGCCGCCGCAGCTCATCGCGCCGCAGCCCGTCCCCGAGCCGGAGACGACGATTGATCCGGGGCCGGGCGTGACGCAGCAGCCGGGCACGCGGCAGGGCGTGCCGGTCGGGCCGGAAG
>JBOGJB010000579.1:0-4208 GCA_050745085.1 Vicinamibacterales bacterium | reverse complement strand
GCGCGAGGGGCAGAGCGGCGGCGCGCGGCGGGGCATCCGGGGGACGCTCGTCGTCGTCGAGGTCGCTCTGGCGCTGCTGCTCGTCGTCGGCGCCGGCCTGCTCGTCCGCAGTTTCGTGCTGATCCAGCGGGTCGACCCCGGGTTCCGGCGCGATCAGGTGCGGGCGCTCCAGGTCTTTGCCTACGATCGTCAGAACGAGAAGCCGGAGGCGCGCGCCCTGTTCGTCCGGCGCGTGCTCGACGGCATGCGCGCGCTGCCAGGCGTCGCCGCGGCGGGCGCGGTGTCGGCGATGCCGTTCATCGAGGCCAACATGAACATCCAGGGGATCCTGGTCGTGGTCGGCAGGCCGCCTGCGCCTCCCGGAGAGGACGCGCTGATTTTCCTGAATGTGACGACCGGCGACTACTTCCAGGCGATGAGCATCCCGCTCGAGCGCGGAAGACTCGTCAACGAGCGCGACGTGGCAGGCTCGCCGGCCGTCGTGCTGGTGAGCCGCGCGGCGGCGCGCAAACACTGGCCCGGCGCCGATCCGATCGGGTCAAAGGTGCGATTCCGCTTTCATGGCACGCCGTACGAGGCGGAGGTCGTCGGCATCGTTGGCGACGCGCGACACGACGCGCTCGACCAGCCGGCACGGCCGGAGCTGTACCTGGCGCACGCGCAGGCGCCGACCGGTGCCATGACCTTCGTGGTTCGCACCCGTCAGCACTCGCCGGTGACGATGATGGACCTGAAGAAGCAGGTATGGGCGCTCGATCGGCTGGAGCCCTTGTACCGCACGGCGACGCTCGACGAGCTCGTCTCGCGGACGCTGGTCGGCCGTCGCTTCAGCCTCGTGCTCCTCGCCGGGTTTGCCGGCGCGGCGCTCTTGCTCGCGGCCGCCGGGTTGTACGCGGTCATCAGCTCGTCCACGAGCCAGCGCACGCGGGAGTTCGGCGTGCGTATCGCGCTCGGCGCCGGCCGGCGCGAGATCGTCGGCCTCGTCCTGCGCGAAGGACTCCTGCTATCGGCGATCGGGCTGGTCGTGGGCGTCGGCGGCGCGCTCTGGCTCACACGGTTCCTTCGGTCGCTGCTGTTCGGCGTGACCGCCACCGATCCGGTCACGTTTGTTGCGGTCGGGTGCGCGATCCTCGCGATCGCCATCATCGCCTGCTATCTGCCCGCGCGGCGCGCCATCAAGGTCGATCCGTTGATCGCGCTGCGCGCGGAATGATCACGTCATGACGCCGATGAAGAACAGCCAGAGCTCGAACAGGAGGATCACGATGATGGTCAGCTCGAGCAGGTGTCCGCGCGTCATGTTCACCTGCTCGACGGTGAAGCGATAGATATCGTCGAGCGTCTTGAGTTTCTCCCTCACCGCCTGCTTCCAGGCGTCGAGGCCTAGACGCGTGCCCACGAGCTGGAACACGCGCGCGGCATAGACGTCGCCCACTATCTTCAGCGCGTTCTCGGTGCGGTCGGTGATCTCGTTGACGTCGATGAAGAGCGAGTGCAGGCGTCCCGCCGCGCGGCCATAGCGGCCGCCAACGAGCGTGTCGTACCACCGCCGCCGCTGAATCACCGGGTAAATGCGCGTCAGCTCGTTGTCGAGCAGCTCGTCGTAGTAGCGGAATTGCAGGAGCTGCGAGTTGGCGAACTCGATGATCTCGAGCGCCGGCTCGATCCCCTCGGAGTCGTACACGAACGCCGCGCTCCAGGTTGGAACGATCAGGTCGTCGGCCAGGTACGACAGCCGGTGCCGAAGCACTTCAGCGATCTCGTCCGCGCTGAGGGCCTTTCGCTCGCCCCGAAGCAGGCGGGCGATGTCGGCGCCGTGTGATTCGAGCAGCTCGCGCGCGATCATCGACCGGTTCAGCTGAGTCACGCCGAACACGAAGTAATCCTCTGACACATACGCCGGCCGCAGCCGGACGATGGAGCCTTTGATCCGTTCGACCACGCGCGCGCAGGCGGCTTCGGCGGCGCTCTCGATCAGATCGCTGTCGGTGAGCGAGTGGGCCAGAACGTCCAGTTCCACCCACGTGCCGCGAAAGTCGAGCGTCAGCGCGACCGACACGACGCCGTACTCGTAAATCTTGAAGGCGGCCTTGAACCCCTCGATCGTCTTCATGCCGAGGGCCGCGCCGCTCAAGGTCACCGGCGGCGGCTGGTATTGCACGTACGCGGGCGCGGCCACCCTGGTCGTGAAGCGCGTGCTGGTGGTCCCGAGCCCCGCGAGTGACCGCAGCTCCTCGAGGCGGATGCTCTCGGAGACGTCGAACAGGAAGAACGCGACGACCTGCCCCGACTCGATCTGCGCCATGGCCAGAAGTGTACAATGCCGGGCACTCTCCACACCGATGAGCTTCCACGACATCACACGCCGCGACTTTCTCAACGGCGTTGCCGTCGGCGCCGCTGGCCTCGCCGCGGCGTGGCTGGCGGAGACGCACGGCCTCGCGCAAGGGGCGCCGTACCCGCCGGCGCTCACCGGCCTTCGCGGCAGCCACGAAGGGACCGACGCGATCGCCCACGAGCTGCGCGACGGCGCGTTCTGGCGCAAAGGGCGCGAGGCCACCGACACCGGCGAGCGCTACGACCTCGTCGTCGTCGGCGGCGGCATCAGCGGCCTCGCGGCCGCGCATTTCTTCCGCGCCCGCGCCGGCAGGCGCGCACGCATCCTTATCCTCGACAACCACGACGACTTCGGTGGCCACGCCAGGCGGAACGAGTTCGCGGTCGATGGGCGCCTCGTGATCGGCTTCGGCGGGACGGCGCTCATCGAGAGCCCCGCGCCGTACAGCCGCGAGGCGCGCGGGTTGATGACGGCGCTCGGGATCGATCCGGTCGCGCTCGACGCGCGCGCGCACGACCGAAAGCTCTATCGGTCGCTCGGGTTGCGCCGCGGCATCTTCTTCGATCGCGAAACGTTTGGGAGCGACCACCTCGCGGTGGGGGTGGGCGATCGCCCGTGGGGCGAGCTGCTGGGGTCGGCGCCGCTGTCGCCGGCCGCGCGGCGCGATATCGCGCGCATCGAGGAAGAGAAGATCGACTACATGCCCGGGCTCACCGCCGCAGCCAAGAAAGCGAGGCTTCGGAAGACCAGCTACAAGGACTTCCTGCTGACGCACGCGAAGGTCGATCCGCAGGTCGCCACCTTCTACCAGAAGCGGACCCACGATCTGTACGGCGTCGGCATCGACGCGGTCCCCGCGCTCGAGGCCTGGAATTTCGTCCGCCTGCCCGGCTTCCAGGGCATGAAGCTCGGTCCAGTCGAGGAGTCTCCGGAGGCGGCCCGCTATCGCTTTCATTTTCCGGACGGCAACGCGACGATCGCCCGGCTGCTCGTGCGGGCGCTGAATCCCGCCGTCGTGCCCGGGTCGACCGTGGAGGACGTCGTCACGTCACGCGTGGATTACGGGCGCCTCGACGAACCGGGGGTGGCGGTCCGGATCCGGCTGGGCAGCCTCGCGGTGCGCGCGCGGCACGTTGAGCCTGAACGCCGCGAGGTCGAGGTCGCGTACATACGCGAGGGTCGCGTGTCGTCGGTGCGAGGCGCGGCCTGCATTCTCGCTTGCTGGAACTCCGTCATCCCGGGCCTGTGCCCCGACCTGCCGGAGGAGCAGAGAGAGGCGCTCGTCTACGGCGCCAAGGTCCCGCTCGTGTACACGAACGTCGCGCTCGGTCGGTGGACGGCGTTCGCGAAGCTCGGCGTCCGCGCGATCGACGCGCCGGGCAGTTACTTCAATCTCGTGCAGCTCGATCAGCCGACCCGCATCGGCAAGTATCTGTCCGCCCGGCTGCCGGATGAGCCGACGGTCATTCACCTGCTGCGGACGCCGTGCCAGCCGGGGCTGCCGTCACGCATGCAGCACCGCGCCGGGCGTGTCGAGCTGCTCGCGACGCCGTTCGCGACCTTCGAGCGGACACTCCGAGACCAGCTTGCGCGGATGCTCGGCGCCGGCGGGTTCGATCCCGCCCGCGACATCGTTGGCATCACCGTGAACCGCTGGCCGCACGGCTACGCTTACGAGTACAACTCGCTGTGGGATCCGGATTGGCCGGAGGACAAGAAGCCGTGCGTCCTCGCGCGCAAGCCGTTCGGCCGGATCACCATTGCCAACTCCGACGCCGGCGCATACGCCTACACGGACAGCGCAATCGATCAGGCGTGGCGCGCGGTGAACGAGCTGCCGGGGCTGTCACGCCCCGGCAGCAACGGCCGG
>JBOGJB010000578.1:0-3917 GCA_050745085.1 Vicinamibacterales bacterium | reverse complement strand
CGCTGTACCTGAGCACGCCGGTCGGGCGCGTCATCGCGCTGGACCCGGTGACGGGGCAGCAGCGGTGGGCGTTCGATGCCAAGGTGCCCCGCGACGCCGGCTACGGTGACTTCGCGAGCCGCGGCGTGTCTACGTGGCAGCGCGGCGGCGAGCGCCGCATCTTCATCGCCACGATCGACGCGCGTCTCATCGCCCTGGACGCGAAGACCGGGCAGCCGATTTCCGGATTTGGCGAGCAGGGAACGGTCGATCTCCGGAAAGGGCTGCGCATCGCTCCACTCGGCTTCGCAGACTACCAGGTCACGTCACCGCCCGCGGTCATCGGCGACACGATCGTCGTGGGCTCTGCTATCCAGGACAACGCGACGACGACAGAGCCGAGCGGCGAGGTGCGCGGCTTCGACGCGATGACCGGCAAACTGAAGTGGAGCTGGGATCCAATCCCCCAGGATCCGTCGGCCGTCGGCGCGGATACGTGGAAGAACGAGAGTGCCGCCCGCACGGGAGCCGCCAATGCCTGGTCGGTGATTGTCGCCGATCCGGCGCGCAACCTCGTCTTCGTGCCGACGAGCAGCCCGAGCCCCGACTACTTCGGCGGCGAGCGCCTCGGCGACAACCTGTTCGCCGACTCCGTCGTCGCGCTGCGCGCGGACACCGGCGCGCGCGTCTGGCACTTCCAGACCGTCCATCACGATCTCTGGGACTACGACGTCGCGTCGCCGCCGATCCTGTTCGACTGGCGCAAAGACGGCCGGACGATCGCCGCGGTCGCGGTCGCCTCCAAGACGGGTCATCTCTTCGTGCTCGATCGCCAGACCGGCACGCCGCTCATTCCCGTAGAAGAGCGTGCGGTCCCCAAGAGCGATGTCGCCGGTGAGGAAGCGTCGCCGACGCAGCCCTTCCCGACGGCTCCGCGGTCGCTGGCGCGCACCACGCTGAAGACCGAGGACGCCTGGGGGCTGACGGATGAAGACCGCGCGTGGTGCCGCGACACCATGAGCAAGCTCAGGTCCGACGGCTTCTTCACGCCGCCGTCGCTGCGCGGAACGCTCGTCGTTCCCGGCAACGTCGGCGGCATGGCGTGGGGCGGCATCGCCCACGACCGAGTGAACAACCTCCTGATCATGCCGGTGAACAACATCGCGGCCGAGGTCCGGCTCATCCCTCGCGACAACGTGGACGCGGAACGGAAAGCGGGCCGGCTCGGCGGCGACTTCGAGTACGCACCGCAACGGGGCACACCCTACGCCCTCGTGCGGCGTCTCCTGCTCGGCCCCAAAGCGAGTCTGCCGTGCACGCCGCCGCCGTGGGGCACGCTGGCGGCGGTCAGGGCCGCGACTGGAGAGATTGCTTGGCAGGTGCCGCTCGGCCAGATCATGGGCACGGAGAAGGTGCCCGACGCCGCGCAGTGGGGATCGATCGCGCTCGGCGGTCCAATCGCGACGGCAGGAGGTCTGGTGTTCACGGCCGGCACGCTCGAAGCGGCGATTTACGCGTTCGACGTCCAGACCGGCAAACTATTGTGGAAGGGGACGCTCCCCACGAGCGCGCGGTCGACGCCGATGACCTATCTGGGCCGCGACGGCCGCCAATACGTCGTCATCTCCGCGGGCGGCCATGGCGTGCCGATCGGCCCGCCGCTCGGGGATTACGTAGTGGCGTTTGCATCTACCGCCCGCCCAATTACGAAGGTCGAGGATCGAATGCTGAAGTAGGTTCGAAAGGCATCCGGGACGAAGCGCGCGTCCCCATGCCGAGTCGCTTCCCATCAGTGACGGATGTAAGATACGCCGCACGCAGGGAGGGAGCAGATGAAGCACGGAATGGCCGCTCTCGTTATCGCACTGCTGCTGCCCGCCGGCGCCGCGGGACAATCGGCGGACGCGACGCTGACCGGCACCATCAACGACTCGACCGGAGCCGTCGTCCCCGGCGTCACCATCACGGCCCGCCACGTCGGGACGAACGAAACCCGCACCGGCATCACGAGCGCCGAAGGTCTCTACCGCATCACGAACCTGCCGCGCGGCACCTATGAGGTCAAGGCTGAGCTCGAAGGGTTCAAGACGGTCGCGCAGTCTGAGGTACTTCTGACCGTCGGCGAGACGGTGCGCCTGAACTTCACGATGGCCGTCGGCGCCCTCAGCGAGACGGTCAGCGTGACGTCACAAGCGTCGCTCGTGAATACGGAAGAAGGCCGCATCTCGAGCCTCGTGGACGAGAAGCGCGTCGCCGAGCTGCCGCTGAACGGGCGGAACGTGTTCCAGCTGATCGAGCTGCAGCCGGGCGCGGTGGGCAACCCCGGCAACGCAGTGCTCGGCGGATCCGCCGGCGGCAACTCCGCGTTCGTCAACGGCCAGCGCAACCGCGCGAACAACTTCCTGCTCGACGGCACCGACAACAACGACCAGTTCACGGCCGGCCGCGTTGCCGTCAATCCGAACGTGGACATGATCCAGGAGTTTCGCGTCTCGGCGAACAACTTCTCCGCCGAGTTCGGCCGCAACAGCGCGGCGGTCGTCAACGTCGTCACGAAGTCCGGCACGAACACGGTCCATGGGACCGCCTACGAGTTCCTGCGCAACGATGCGCTCGACGCGCGGACGGTGTTCGCGGTCGAGGTCGACCCGCTCAAGTTCAACCAGTTCGGCGGCACGACCGGCGGGCCGGTCCGGCGGGACCGGACGTTCTTCTTCGCGTCGTACGAGGGCTTGCGGGTGACCCGCGGCGTCACGCTCGTGCGCACGGTCGAGACGCCCGAGTTCCGCCAGCTCGTCGCGCAGCGCTTCCCGAACTCGATCGCGAATTTCCTGTTCCAGAACTTCCCGTCCCCGGCGCCGACGAGCAACATCCGCGACACGGGCCAGCCGGTCACCGGGCTCGCGACCGACAGCGCGCTCAACACGCCCGGCGTGGCGACCAACCCGAACTACACCCGCTCGGGTGCGCTCTACGCCAACAGCGCGCAGGCGCGGCCCGACGGGATTCCGGACATCGGCACGGCCAACGTCCCGATCACCGAGACGATCGACGGCGACCAGGCGAGCATCCGCATCGACCAGGAGCTGACGGGGTCGCAGCGCCTGCTCGGCCGCTACCTCTGGGACGAGCGCATCTCGTCCGACAACCAGGCCCTCGTCCGCGGCGGGTTCAACCAGCCGATCCAGGAGAAGGGACAGAACTTTACCGGCGCGCACACGTGGATCCTGAGCAACGCGACGGTCAACGAAGCGCGCTTCGGGATCTCCTGGCGCGAGCGCGGGCTGCAGGCGATGAACGAAGGCGTGCCGAACATCGCGTTCGACGATGGGATCATCGGATTCGGGAACTTCCCGACCAACCCGGCCGTGTTCGCGCAGTACACGTTCCACTGGGTGGACACGGTCTCGATGAACCTAGGGAACCACGGCATCAAGTTCGGCGGGGAAGTGCGGCACGTCCGCGACAACTCCGACTTCGCCGTGCGGCGTCCGGGCATCCGCTTCTTCAGCATCCACGACTTCGCCCAGGACGAGGTCCAGTCGGTTGACATCCTCGGCATCAACCCGTCGACGGGGCTGATCGAGCCGAACCTGCGCAACTTCCGCTTCTGGGAGAGCGGCGCATTCTTCCAGGACGACTGGAAGATCCGGCCGAACCTCACGCTGAACCTCGGACTCCGGCACGAGTGGTACGGCCGGCCGAGCGAGAAGAACGGCCTCCTGACGAACCTGATCTTCGGCCCCGGCAACGACATCTTCGAGAAGATCGCGACCTCGACGGTCGGCAGGGTCGATCAGGTCGTGCCGGACGACTACAACAACTTCGCGCCGCGGCTCGGTCTCTCGTGGGATCCGAAGGGGGACGGCCGCCTCGTCTTGCGCGGCGGCTGGGGCATCGCCTACGAGCGGCTGTTCAACAACTCGATCACGAACATC
>JBOGJB010000577.1:0-4223 GCA_050745085.1 Vicinamibacterales bacterium | reverse complement strand
CCGCGCTGCCGAGCGCGCGCGAGCGGGGGTGGGGCCCCGCGAGCACAAAAGCGCCTGCGGCCCGCGCGAGGCGCTGGAAGGAAGCGCGGCGAAGCCGCGCCGCCGAGCGCGCGCGAGCGGGGGTGGGGCCCCGCGAGCATAAGAGATGAAACTCCTCGTCGCCAACTACAGCCGATGGGTCGCCTGGGATCTGCCCGAGTGGGTCCTCGAGCAGATGCGGGCGGCAGCCGGGGACATGGAGGTCGCCAACGCGCGCACGCCGGCGGAGGCGGTCGCGCTCATCGCCGACGCCGACATCGCGTTCAGCTCCGTCATCCGGCCCGACATGCTCGCCGCGGCGCGGCGGCTGCGTTGGATCCACAGCCCGGCTGCCGGCGTCGGCGGGATGCTCTTTCCCGAGATGCGCGCCTCCGAGGTCGTCATCACCAACTCGCGCGGGATGCACGCCGAGACGATCGCGGAGCACGTCGTCGCGGTCGTCCTGGCGCTCTTCCGCCGGCTCCCGACGGCCATCCAGCGGCAGTCGGAGCGCGCGTGGGCGCAGGACGAGCTGACGCTTGCGTCGTCGCGGCTTGTCGCGCGCAAGACGGTCGGCATCGTCGGCCTCGGCGGGATCGGATCGGCGGTCGCGCGGGCAATGTCGGGGCTCGGCGCGCGCGTCGAGGCGACGCGCCGAAGACTGGAGGCCGGACGTCCTGAGGGTGTCGTGTCGGTCCACCCGCCCGGAGCGCTCGGCGATCTCCTGCCGCGCTGGGACGTGGTCGTGCTGTCGGCCCCGCACACCGCGGAGACCGAACGGCTCATCGGCGCGCGCGAGCTGGGCCTGATGAAACGAGACGCGGTGCTCGTCAACATCGCGCGCGGGCCGCTCGTGGACCAGGCCGCGCTCGCCGACGCGCTCACCCGCGGCGCGATCGCCGGCGCCGCGCTGGATGTCTTCGACGACGAGCCGCTGGAGTCGACCAGTCCGCTGTGGGACACGCCGAACCTGCTGATCACGCCGCACGTGGCAGGGAACCGGCCGGATTATTGGGAGGCGGCGCTGGGGATCTTTCTCGAGAACCTGCGGAGGTTTCGGGCGGGGGAGGCGCTCCTGAATGTGGTTGATAAGGAGGCGGGATACTGACTCTCATGACCTCACGCGACTTCACGCGACTCTTACGACTTCACGTGACTGCGCGTGACACGCCCGGACGATCTTAAACGGAGGTAACGGAGGTAAACGGAGGCTTCTACGGCCACAGATTTCCATGTGCCGTCAGCAAGGCCCGGCTGCGCCGGGCCGTCGGCGTGACGGCGCACGGGAACGCTTTCTTCCACTTCACTCGCACTCAGGCGCTGCAGTTCTTGCCGCTTTCTCAGACGCCGCTCGCCAGAAAGGCGGCAATTCGGTTGGAACGAACCCTGCAGATCGGGGGGCATGCTCCTTCAACTTCCGCTCGACGACCTTACGGAACTGGTCATAGCCAAGGGCATGGTCGTCCACGACTACTTCGGTCCTGGGGTGTTCGAGACCGTTTACAAGCGCTGCCTGGGCCTGCTGCTGGTCGAAGCCGGGCTGATCGTCGAGATCGAGAAGTCGCTGCCCGTTCGTTTCAGGAGCCTGTCGATCGAATGCGGCTACCGTGTCGACCTTCTTGTGGAGAACAAGGTCGTTGTCGAGGTGAAAGCCGTACGCGCTCGCCTCAGTTCACACTGCGCAGATGATGACCTACCTGCGATTGACGAACTGTCCGGTGGGTTTGATTCTCAACTTCAACCTGCCATCTTTAAGGCACGGCATTCGCAGAGTGGTGAACAAGCGATGCCTCGAGCCGCACCAGGGAACGCAAACTGAATCGGAAAACCGAGCGAAGTCAGAGAAGGCGAGTGAAGTCAGAGAAGGCGAGTGAAGTCAAAAAGAGAGACGGGAAGAGAAGACGAGCCTCCGTTACCCTCCGCTTCCTCCGTTTGATATCGTCCGGGCGTGTCACGCGCGTCACGTGAAGTCATGAGAGTCGAGCGAAGTCGTGATAGTCGCGTGAAGTCACGAGGGGCCATCCTCTGTGATAGTCTGCCCCGCCGTGACCGACTCCTCCGCAGAGCTTCGCACCATCGCGGATCTGCCGTTCTACGTCACCGGTCGCTATCCCCGCGAGACGTTCGTCGGCCGGAGCCTCGCGGGTGGCATCCAGTGGCTCTCCACCAAGGACTTCTTTGAGCGCATCCGCGATCTGAGCCTCGGTCTGTCGGCGCTCGGGCTGGCGCGGGGTGACCGGGCCGCCATCCTGTCCGAGAGCCGTCCCGAGTGGCTGCTCGTGGACCTCGCGATCCTCACCGCGGGCGGCGTCACCGTGCCGGTCTACCCGACGCTCGGCGCGCACCAGGCGCGGTACATTTTCCACGACGCAGGCGCGCGCTGGGTCTTCGTCTCGACCGCCGCGCAGGCGGAGAAGGTGCAGCAGGTCCGCCACGAGCTGCCCGCGCTCGAGGCGATCATCCTGATCGAGCCCGGCGGGTCGGCGGGCGGTTCCGTGCTGACGCTCGACGACCTGGCGGCGCGCGGGCATGCCCGGATCGTCGCGTCGTGGGGCGTGGCCAGGGAGTACAAGGATGCCGCGCGCGCGATCCAGCCGGGCGACCTCGCCACGCTGATCTACACCTCCGGGACGACGGGCGAGCCGAAGGGCGTGATGCTGACCCACGCCAACCTCGCGTCGAACATGCAGGCGAGCGTCGAGACGCTGCGTGTCGCCGACGAAGACGTCGCACTCTCGTTCCTGCCGCTCAGTCACGCGTTCGAGCGGCTCGTGGCGTACGTCTATCTTTCCTCCGGGACGACGCTCGTCTTCGCCGAGTCGATCGACACGCTCGCGCGCGACATCGCCGCGGTGAGGCCGACCGTGATGACCGCCGTCCCGCGCGTGTTCGAGAAATTGCACGCGCGGATCACGGAGAAAGGATCGACCGGCCCGCTCATCAAGCGCCTGCTGTTCAAGTGGGCCATCAGAAAGGCACGCCGCGGCGGGCTGTTCACGGGGCTCGCCGACCGGCTCGTGCTCCGGAAGATCCGCGAGGGGCTCGGCGGGCGGCTGAAGTTTCTCGTGTCGGGCAGCGCGCCGCTGTCGAAGGAGATCGCCGAGTTCTTCCAGGCCTGCGGGTTCAACGTCCTCGAGGGCTACGGTCTGACCGAAGCGTCCCCCGTGCTGACCGTGAATCCGCCGGGCGCGCCGCGCCTCGGCACGGTCGGCCGCGCCGTCCGGGGCGTCGAGCTGCGCATCGCGGAGGACGGCGAGATCCTCGCGCGCGGCCCAAACATCATGGCGGGCTACTACAACAAACCGGAGGCGACCGCGGCGGCGCTCGACAACGGCTGGCTGCATACCGGCGACATCGGTGAGCTCGACGCCGAGGGGTACCTGACGATCACCGATCGGAAGAAGGATCTGCTCGTGACCTCTGGCGGCAAGAAAATCGCGCCGCAGCCGATCGAACGGCGGCTCAAGGCGAGCCCGCTCGTCGGGGAAGCGGTGCTCATCGGCGATCGCCGCAAGTACCCCGCGGCCCTCATCGTCCCCGACTTCGCGATTCTGGAGCGCCGGCTGCGCGATCTCGACCGCCCGCCCGCGTCGCGCGAGGAGCTGGCCGGCCGCGCCGACGTTCGGGCGCTCTATCAGGAGCTCGTCGACGCGCTCAACCGCGAGCTCGCGCAGTTCGAGCGCATCAAGCGCGTGGCGATCCTGCCGCGGGAGTTCACGATCGAGTCTGGCGAGCTGACGCCGACGCTGAAGGTCAAGCGGAAAGTCGTCGAGGAGCGCTACAGGGACACGATTGCCAATCTGTACTCTGACGAGTAGTCCTCGGCGAAGTGTTACGTGCTCACCTTGAGCACGTAGCACCCTACCCGGGCGGCGGCTCGATGTGGATGATCGCGTCCACGATTTGTGGATAGCGTTCCATCAACCGGTCCTTCACGACGTGCGACAGGCCGTGCGCCTCGTCCAGCCGCGTGTCCGCCCGTATCCACACGTGAAGGTCCAGGAACACGTAGTCCGCGGTGCCCCGCGTGCGGATCCGGTGGCAGCCGAGCACCCCGGGCACCGCCATCACCACCGCCCGCAGATCCTCCTCCGGCATCACGATGCGATCCGACAGGATGCGTGACGCATCGCGGCCGATCTGGAAGCCGGTGTGCCCGATGACGACGGCCACGACCAGGCCGCTCAGCGGGTCCAGGATGGGGA
>JBOGJB010000576.1:0-6316 GCA_050745085.1 Vicinamibacterales bacterium | reverse complement strand
CGGCTGGCCGCTCGAGAGTGCGATCGCCGTCGCGATTGTGATCGTGTTGACCACGAAGTAGGCCGTCGCGGCGCCGACGAGCGGCCAGCCGATCGTCTCGGGAACGCCGCCGAGCCAGAGGTAGACGTGCCCCGCCGCCTGCACCGTGACGACGAGGCACGCCATGCTGAACAGCGTGCGATGCGTCGGGTTCCGCTCCTTGATTCGGAAGGTGCACTGACACCACGCGCTCGCTGCGGCGACGATCATCGTCTCGTGCGGGCCGAGCAGCAGGAGCGACGCGAAGTCGACCGCGTACGACACCGACATCGTCGAGGCGCGGCGAGCGAGCGGGAGGTTGACTTTGAAGACCGAGGTGAGCGACGACAGCGCCAGCAGGACCAGGAACATCCCCGGCTTCTCGACGCTGGAGACCGGAAAGAACTTGAGGAAGAGCCCCAAGCCCAGGCCGATGACCGCGCCGACATAGAGTCGGGCAGGCATCGGCAATTGGTTGAACAAGGCTAATTGCCCCAGACAGCCTTTCGATTAATCCGCAACGCCGCCATCGCTCCTACCTCGCTGAAAGATTCTGCAACCACACACTGAGCCTGGTGCCCCAGACGACGTTCTCGCTGTCGCGCCGGGTCCCCCACACGATGTTCTCGACGTCGGCAAGGGTGCCCCAGACGATGTTCTCGTCGTCGACCGTGCCCCAGACAATGTTCTCGCCGTCGGCGGTACCCCAGACGATGTTCTCGCAGTCGCCGCCGCCGCACGCGGTGCCCCACACGATGTTCTCGGCATCGGCGGTGCCCCAGACGATGTTCTCGCACTCGGCGTCGGCGCACAGCGTGCCCCAGACGATGTTCTCGGATTCGGCGACGGTGCCCCAGACGATGTTCTCGCCCTCAGGCGTGACCGCGGTGCCCCAGACGACGTTCTCACGCCAGGCGTTGGCGGTGGCTGAAAGCGTGCCGCCGCCGATCCGCTGGTTGCCCCAGATGAGGTGTTTGTTCCAGGCGCTCGCGTCGATCGGTCCGGGCGCCTGATTCCAGCCGCCCCCGATCGCGGCCGCCAGCTCCACCGCGCCGCGCGCGTTCAGGAAGCCGGCCCCCTGCGTGAGGTGGTCGTAGCCGTCGCGGGTCTCGGACGTGTACTGCAGGATCGCCTTCACCGCGTTGGGGGTCAGCGAGGGGTTGGCCTGCAGCATCAGCGCAACCGTGCCGCTGACGACCGGCGCCGCCATGCTCGTGCCCGACAGGCTGAAGTACGGCGCGGGGCCGAAGGGCAGCGCACCCCAGATCCGATTGAGCGGACGCGTCACGTAGAGGAAGCTGCCCGGCTCGCTCAACGAGACCAGACCAACGCCCGGCGCGACGATGTCCGGCTTCGCCGCGTAGTTGAAAGGGCTCGGCCCGCGCGAGCTGAACCCGGCCATCTCGTCGTCGGCGCGGTCGGCGGTGCCCATGTGGCTCGACGCCCCGACGGTGAGGACCCACGGCGCGTTGCCCGGCGCAGTGATTCCGCCGTTCTGCACCTCGCCCTCGACGTCGCGTCCGAGGTTGCCTGCGGCCGACACGACAACGATGCCCGCCTCGACGGCGCGCTTCGCGGCCAGCGTCAGGGGGTCGGCCTCGTAGGACTCGTACACCCCCGCGGCGACCGAGAGGTTGAGCACGCGGATGTTGAAGTACTCGCGGTAGGCGACGGCGTAGTCGATCGCGGCGATGACGTCGCTGATGTAGCCGCGGCCCGAGCCGTCGAGCACCTTGAGCGCGATGATGCTCGCGCGCGGCGCCACGCCCGCGCGCGCGCCGCCCGAGGTCTCGCCGTTGCCCGCGATGGCGCCGGCCACGTGCGTGCCGTGGCCGTAGTCGTCGTAGGGATCCGGATAGCCGCCGACGAAGTCGGCGAAATGCGTCACGCGCTGGCCGGTACCGGTCCAGTCGAGATAGCCCAGGTCGCCGTATCCGAGATCGTCGTGCCAGCCGGTCACGCCCGAATCGACGATCGCGACGCCGATCCCGGTGCCGTCGAGGCCCAACGTGTTGCGGACGACGTCGACGCCGATCGTCGCGCCCGTCCGGTCCATCGTCGGCCAGACCTCGCGATCGAGGCTGACCCTGGCGAACTCGTGGCTGGCGGCGAGCGACGCGAGTGCCGCCTCCGGAACCTCGGCGGTGACGGCGCGAAGCGCCGCCAGCCTGCGGCCGGCGCGGCCGCCCAACCGGCGCACGAGACGAGCGTTGGAGTCCGCCGTGGCGTCGCCGGAGGTCTGGAGGATGACGCGGACCGACCCCCGAGGCGCGCGGGCGCGCTGACGAAGCGCCGCGTCGAGCTTGTGATGGCCCCCGCGCTCGGCGTACGCCGGCAGCGCGGTGAGCGCACCGAGAACGATTGAAGTGAGCAGTCGTGAGAGCATTTCGCAGGGTTCCGGCGCTGATTCGCGCGCGGCCCCTGTGCAAAAGCTCTGCCGTAAGACCGGCGTCTAACTCCTAGTGCGCTAACCCTCTGTACTTTCAGTTGTTGTCGTTCGTGAACAGTCCGGCAGCTAAAACTGAGATCTAACAAAGAGCGTGCGCGGTTGTTCCACTCTGGGACATACTGCCCAGTTCTGTATACCTAACTCATTGATTCCAAAGGGTTTTACGTCAATCCTCGCTGTCCATTTATGGGACAGTCACTAACTGACGGCCAGTCAGCCAGTTGAGGCCGTGTCAGCCACCTTCGGTCGGGCGCCGTGTTCTGCTTCGGGACGGATGCGGATCGTGCTCCAGGCTGTACTCGAGGATCTTCCGATAGAGGGTGCCGCGGCTGATCTCCAGAACGGAGGCCGCCTGTTTCTTGTTCCAGTTGACGGCCTCGAGCACGCGCGCGATGTGCGCCCGTTCGGCGTCGCGCAGCGACGGCAGCCGTTCCTTCGCCGCCTCGACCGGCGCCTCGCTCGCATGGAGGAACTCGATGTCGGAACCGCGAATGAGCCGGTCGGGGGACGAGAGCGCGGCGCGCGACACGGTGCTTTCGAGCTCGCGGATGTTGCCCGGCCAGTGGTACTGCGTGAGCAGCTCTACACCGTCCTTCGAGAAGACCTTGCCGTCGAGCGGCAGGCCGTTGCCCGCGCAGTACCGCGCGAGGAACCGCTGCGCGAGCACGGGGATGTCCGCGGTACGCTCGCGCAACGACGGCAGCCGGATCGAGAACGCGTTGACGCGGTAGTACAGGTCCTCGCGGAAGCGGCCGTCGCGCACGAACTGGTCGAGCGGCCGGTTCGTTGCCGAGATCAGACGGAAGTTGACCTCGATCGACTGGTTGCCGCCGAGCCGCTCGAACCGGCGCTCCTCGAGCACGCGCAGCAGTTTGGCCTGCGCGACGATCGACAGATCGCCGATCTCGTCGAGGAACAGCGTGCCGTTGTTGGCCAGCTCGAGGCGGCCGGGCTTGCGCTCGTGCGCGCCGGTGAACGCCCCTTTTTCGTAGCCGAAGATTTCCGACTCGAACAGCGTATCGGGCAGCGCCGCACAGTTGACCGCCTGGAACCGGTTCGTGCCGCGGCGGCTCAACTCGTGGATCATCCGCGCGACGACTTCCTTGCCCGACCCGGTCGGACCGAGGATGAGGACCGAGATGTCCGACTTGGCCGCGGTCCGGATCCACTCGAAGACGATCAGCATCTTCTCGTCGCGGCCGATCATTTCGCGAAAACGCTGGACCGCCGGCGAGCGGTCCTCGTGCGTCATGGTCGCGCGGCTGTGGACGAACTCCTCGATCAGCGCCTGAAGCGCCTCGCTCTCCGGCTGCAGGTACGCGTACTTGCCCGCGCCGCCGGCCAGGCGATGCACCAGGCCGAAGCCGACCAGCTCGCGGACGCAGTTCTCCACGTCGAGCCGCATGCGGCCGAACGTCTGCATCAGCGCCTCGACGTCGAACGACTCGGACGGGCGGGCGTGCAGGAACCGCAGCAGTCCGGCGCGGAGCGGCGACTGGACGAGCGCGGTGAACCGCGACTCGAGGTCGGTGGCCTGATCGGCCGCCGCGTCCTTGCGGGCGGGAACGGTCACTTTATCCACGGTTGGGCAGGCCCCGATAATACTCTGTCTGATACTTCTCGATGAGCCCTTTCATCGCGACGGCGTCACCCTTGCGGTGGCCGCGGCATTTGACAGGGCTCGCCCCGCCGCTCGTCTCGATGAACACGTCGGCGAAGAGCAGGTTGGTGTCGATCCGGACCGACGCGACGTGCGCGAGGTGAATAGAGTGTTCGAGCTTGCCGATCCACTGTGGCGTGTAGTGGAGCACGCTCGCGGGGCTGATGATGACCTGCGTCGGGAAGAGATGATTACCGTGGCTCAGCCGGCTCGCCCGGAACACGCGTCCGTCGCGGTCCAGCGGACGCCCCTTTGACCAGACCGTCAGCGCCACGACCGCGGCAACGGCCAGGACGAGCGCGACGATTGGCCAGACGCGGGCCCAATCCTGCATGGGGAGATGATGTGGGGAGCCCGACTGGGGAAGAAGCTAGGGTCGCCGACTCTGCGCCCCGTGTCAAGGGCTTGTCCCTTGATTCCGTGCAAGTGCGTGTATCCTACCCCCGAAAGGAGTCACGCGTCGTGCCGCATCGTGCCCCTGGCGCGCCGGGTCACACCGCCGGCGACTATCTGAAAGGCCGTCCCATCCGGTACTACCGCCCCCGCGGGAGCGCGGAGGTGAGGGACCTGATCGAACACGGGTTCCAGGCCTTCAACGCCGGCCGGCTCGGCGAGGCGTGCCGCATCTTCACGGAGAAGATGCTCGACCCGGACAACGACACGATGATCGGGCTGACGATCGCCGGCGCCATGACGCCCGCCGGCCTCGGCGGCTGCGTCATCGAGATGATGGAACGCGGGCTCGCCGACTTCATCATCAGCACCGGCGCGAACCTCTACCACGATCTGCACTACGCGCTGAACTTCACGCTCCGCCGCGGCTCGCCGTTCCTCGACGACGTCGAGCTGTACGAAGCGGGCGTCATCCGCATCTACGACGTGCTCTTCCCCGCGACCGTGCTGCTCGAGACCGATCAGTACATCCGCGACTTCCTGGTCCGCGAACGGCTGGAAGGGGCGATGGCCACGTCCGAGTTTCACTACCGCCTCGGGAAAGATCTGTTAGCGCGCTATCCGGGGTGCGAGGAGCACTCGGTCGTCGCGCGCGCGGCCACGCTCGGCGTTCCGATCTACACGTCGTCGCCGGGGGACAGCTCAATCGGGATGAACATCGCGTGGCACGAGCTGATGAACGCCGGCACGCTGATGATCGATCCGAACCGCGACGTGAATGAAGTCTGCGCGATCATCCTCGCGGGACGGAAGAACGGCTGCGTGATCCTCGGCGGGGGGTCGCCCAAGAACTTCTACCTGCAGGGACAGCCGACGCTCTGGGAGGTCTACGGCATCCCGAAAGGGGGGAATGAGTTCTTCATCCAGATCACGACCGACCAGGTCGTGTGGGGTGGGCTCTCGGGGGCGACGCCGTCCGAGGCGGTGAGCTGGGGCAAGGTGAATCCCGGAGTGCTGCCCGACACGGTCGTCGCGTACTGCGACTCGACGATCGCGTTCCCGCTCTTCTGCGAGTACGCGCTCGCGTCGAAGCACGACCGACGCGCCCGCAAGGAGCTCTATCACAAGCGGGACGCGCTCGTTGCCGATCTCACGCGGCAGGGCAAGGCCGCGCGCGCCGACCGCACCGCCGCCGACGCGACGGTGGATAGGCATCGCTAATGCCGAATGCCGAAGGCCGAAGGCCGAAGGCCGAAGGGGACTGCACTCGTCATTCCATGGGCACACTAGCTTCGGAGTTGGGTCCCGTAGTCGACGAACATGCGTCGCAGCCACGCGTCTATGCGGACGCGAACATCCCGGCGGGCGTGGTGACCTACATGCGCCAGGCGCTCGGCTGGGACGTGCTTTTCGTGATGGAGCACGACGACCTGCGCCGCGCGCGCGACGGCGAGCACTATCGGCTCGCGCGGGAGCTGCGCCGGACGATCGTCACGCTCGACCGCGACTACTTCGACGACCGCCGCTTCCCGCCGGGCGAGAGCGGCGGCGTCATCGTGTACTGGGCGCCCGACGAACGCGCGCTGATGGGACTGGCCGCGCGCACCGACCGGGACGTCTTCAAGGCCGCGCATGCGACGGCGACGCCGCTCGCGGGGCGTAAGGTGCGCTGCGACGTGGGCACGGAGTTCGAATGAGTTCGCGAGCGCTGGGCCTCGAGGTGTCGGAATCGGTCGTCCGCGCCGTGCTCGTCGACGAGAAAGGGCGCGTCGCGTGGCGGGCCGACGGGCCCGCCG
>JBOGJB010000575.1:0-1649 GCA_050745085.1 Vicinamibacterales bacterium | reverse complement strand
TCCCTGGCGTGGGGGTCGTGGACGTGCACATGACCGCCACGGTGCGATCGGCCTCGGCGCCTGAAACCGGACGACCGCCCCTGCCCGGCGTGAAGAACGTCATCGCGGTTGGCGCGGGGAAGGGCGGCGTCGGGAAGACGACGGTCGCGGTGAACCTCGCGGTCGCGCTCGCCTCATGCGGGAGCCGCGTCGGGATGATCGACGGCGACATCTACGGTCCGAACGTGCCGATCATGCTCGGGCTGCAGACCCAGCTCACGACCGACGGTCAGAAGATCGTGCCCGCCGAGCGCTACGGGATCCACGTCGTGTCGATCGGCTTCCTCACGCAGGACGACGCTCCGGTGATCTGGCGCGGGCCGATGCTCCACGGCGTCATCCAGCAGTTCTTCCGGGAGGTGCGCTGGCCCGACGTCGACTACCTTGTCGTCGACATGCCGCCCGGCACCGGCGACGTCGCGCTCAGCCTGAGCCAGACCGTACCCGTCGCAGGCGCGATTGTCGTGACGACGCCGCAGACCGTGTCGCTCGCCGACACCCGCCGAGCGGTGCGGATGTATCAGAAGCTGAACGTGCCGACACTCGGGCTGATCGAGAACATGAGCCATTTCCTGTGCCCGAGCTGCGGGCACGAGAGCGACATCTTCGGCAAGGGTGGTGGCGAAGGGCTGGCGACCTCACTCGAGATTCCATTCCTCGGCCGCGTGCCGCTGTACGAGCCGATCCGCAAGGGCGGAGACGCGGGCGTGCCGATCGTCATCAGCGAGCCGGACTCTCCCGCCGCCCGCGCGTTTCTCGCCGCGGCCGAGCAGGCGGCGGCGCAGGTGTCCATCGCCAGCTACCGGAAACCGATTCCGTTGATGCCAGTCTCATGACTCCTCTGATTGCCGCCCTGATCGTGACGTGCATGATGGCGCCCGCGCCAGCCGGGCTCCCCGCATCCGTGACCGAGCCGTACCTGCGCATCCAGACAGCGCTCGCCGGCGACAAGACCGACGGCGTGAAGGCGGATGCGCTCGCGATCGCGGCGGCCGCGAAGGAGCTCGAGGAGGCTGAGAAGATCGCCGAACCGGCGAGGCAGCTCGCGCAGGCGAAGGACATCGAGGCGGCGCGCAAGACGTTCGGCGTGCTGAGCGAGGAGCTCGTGGCGCGCGCCGGCAAGAGCGGCGACGAGCTGAAGATCGCCTACTGCCCGATGGCCGGCAAGCACTGGCTGCAGAAGGGCTCGTCGATCCGCAATCCGTATTTCGGCAACGACATGCTGACCTGCGGTGAGATCCAGAAATGACTGGAGCGCGGCCCTTTTAGGGCCGCGTCCCTGGCCGCAAGCGCTGCAACCTCGTCATCGCCACAGCCCCCAGAACCGGACCCGGCGCCAGCAGCACGAAGGTCCAACGCCAGCCGATCAGGTCCGCGACCACGGGCGTCAGGCGGATCGTCAGCATCGTCAGGAGAAACCCCGCGCAGGTCTGCAAGGTGAGGGCGGTGCCGACGTGCTCGGGCGGGCTGGCATCGGCGACCAGCGCGGAGAACTGCGCGGAGTCGGCGACGACCGTCGCGCCCCAGACAACCGCGAGCGCCAGGAGCCAGACCGCCGGCGCGGAGTAGAGCGCGGGGGTCGCGAACGCGCAGGCCGCGCTGCCGATCAT
>JBOGJB010000574.1:0-1680 GCA_050745085.1 Vicinamibacterales bacterium | reverse complement strand
CCACCTGACGACTTTACTTCAGCCTTCGTACTTCGAGCTTCGTACTTGGGTTGACTACCAGATCACCGCCGGCAGCTGTGCGCCGGTCGTGCGGACGTCAATCGAGATCCGCCACTGCCCGTCGTAGCCACGCGAGTAGATCGTGACGTAAGCGCCGGTCACTACCGGCCCCTCGCCCGCGGCCTCCACGAACGTGCCGGACTCGGCGCCCAGCTCGCCCGACCTGGCTATCTCGAATCGCTGCGGTACGAGCCTGATGCTCGCGTTGCGGGCGGCCGGCTGCAACACCTTCGCGAAATGCCGCTCGACCTCGCTGGCGCCGCTCAGTCGCTCGCCGTCGGCCAGCACCACCAGCGCATCGATCGTGTAGAGGGCTGCCAGCCTCGTGACGTCGCGGCCGTTGAGCAACGCGGCGTACTCGGCCCGGGTTGCCGTCAGCTCCTGCTCGGCGCCTTCCGCGATGCGTGACTCGACGCGCATGACGACCTGCGCGTGCAACGTCGCCGGAAACGCGACCAGCAGCGCCACTACCACCGCCATCAGCCGCTTCATGTGACACCCCCCGCTCGGTCCGAACGCGCAAGGCATGTGCCGCCGATTCGCCTGTTTTCGGGCGAAAATGACCCGGTTTCGCGGCCGAGCCCGACAGACTTGTAAACGGGCGACGAAAAGTGATGTCACCCTCGCTTTCGGCGCTCCAGCTCTTCGAGCGTGCGCGGCCAGTCCTTCGCGAGCAGGCGCGAGAGCGATCGATCCGCGAGCAGCCTCCCGCCGGTCTGACATGACGGACAGTAGTTCATCTCGTTGCGCGCAAAGACGACGCGCTGGATTGGCATGCCGCAAGCGGGGCACGGTTTCCCGAACCGTCCGTGCACCGCCATCTCCCGCCGGAACGCGGTGACTTTTTCCGGGAATGCCGTGCGGGCCTCGGCGGTGAGCTTTTCAATCCACGCGCCGAGCGTCTTCATCGTCGCTTTGTGCAGCACGCGAATCTCGTCGTCGCTGAGCGCGCTGGTCAGTTTGAGCGGCGACAGGCGCGCGGCGTGCAGGATCTCGTCCGAGTAGGCGTTGCCGATGCCGCTGAACGTCGAGGGATCGGTCAGTGCGCGCTTGACCGTATGGTTCTCGCGCCGCAGCGCCTCGGCGAATGACGGCAGATCCGCTCGCAGGACGTCCAGGCCTCCCGGATCGTGATCCGCGAGCGACGCGCCGCGGACGACGTGCAGCGAGGCCTGCTTCCTCGACCCGGCTTCGGTGACGAGAAGCGTTCCGCCCGGAAACTCGAACGCCGCCTGATCGACCTTCCTCGACGGGCGCGTGCCCCGGTCGCGCCACCGCAGCCGCCCGGCGATCATCAGATGAAGGACGAGATACAGATCATCTTCAAGCGCGAAGACGATCCGCTTGCCGAGGAGCCGCAGCCCCTCCACGTGACGGCCGATCGCCGCTTCGAGGGGCGGATCGACACTCCGCAGGAAGAACGGCCGCGCCAGACTCACTGCCTCGAGCGGCTGGCCGACGACGCGCGGCTCGAGCGCGGCGAGATAGGCGGCGAGATCGGGCAGCTCCGGCATGGATGCAGTATAGAAGGCGCCTGCGGCCCCCCCTCCACTGGATTCAAACGCTCGGGCTGGTCGGATTCGCCAATCGCTGGACGTACTCCATCGGCAAGGACGGGAT
>JBOGJB010000573.1:0-6354 GCA_050745085.1 Vicinamibacterales bacterium | reverse complement strand
GGCCATGGTGTATCGCGTCGCCTTCCAGTATTCCGGCAACCACCACGACGCCGACGACATCGCGCAGGATGTCTTCCTGAAGGTGTTCCGATCGCTCGGCAGCTTCCGCCAGGACGCGCAGTTCACGTCCTGGCTGTACCGGATTGCCATGAACGCGTGCATCGATCATGCGCGGCGGGCCGCCCCGCTGGCGGCCGCGGCGCCGGCGGACGAAGACGACGCGAACCCGCTCGACGCGCTGCCGGCCGAAACACCCGGCCCGGACGAGCATGCGTATGCGGGTGAGCTGGGCGTGGTCCTGCGTGAAGCCATCGAGCGGCTGCCGCCGCGGCAGCGGCTCATCTTCTCGATGCGGCACTTCGAAGATCTGAAGCTCATCGAGATCGCCGACGCGCTCGGGTTGGCCGAGGGGACGGTCAAGCGTCAGCTTCACGCGGCGGTCCACCGCCTGCGCGCGACGCTGCGCGGCCTGCGAACCGGAGAGCTGCTATGAACCACGGATTACACGGATCGGATCACGTCGAGCTGTACTTCTACGACGCGCTGTCGCCCGCGGATCGCGCCGCGTTCGAGGCGCATCTGTCCGCCTGCCGTTCGTGCTGCGCCGCGCTCGGCGAGCTGGAGGAGATGCGCGCCGCGCTGGCGCCGATGCGCGCGCAGGGGGAGCGATCCGACTTCGAGTGGCGCGCGTTCATGCGCCGGCTTGACGCGCGTCTTGACAGGGAGGCGGCGCCGATTCGGCGCCCGAATCCCGGCGTGCTCGCTGCGGCCGGAATCGCGGCCACGCTCGCGGTCGGCGTCGTTGCTGGTGTGCTGTGGCAGCGCGAGCAGGCCCGCACGGCGGTCCCTGGAGTGCAGCCCGGCGTCACCGCGCAAACGGGTGATGGAGCGGACGACGTAGTCCGGGAGCGATCGAGGGAGGCGGCGGCCGAGCATCTCGACCGCGCGAAGATCGTGCTGCTCGGCCTGGCGAACAAAGACACAGGTGCCGTGTCGGCGGACGACTGGTCGTACGAGCGGTCGCTGGCCGCATCGCTCCTGCCCGACACGCGACTCCATCGCCTGGCGGCACTTGAGGCGGGGGACGCCGAGATGGCGTCGCTTCTGAACGATCTGGAAGTGCTCATGCTGCAGGCGTCGTTCTCCGCGGAGCCCGATCGGGCAACGCTCTCGCGACTGCAGCGATATATCAATCGAAGGGATCTCCTGGTCAGGACGGAGCTCGGAATATGAAGGTGCTCAAGGTGCTCAAGGTGCTCATGGTGCTCAAGGTGCTCATGGTGCTGGGAGCCGGTGCCGCTGCCGCCGCGCCCGCCGACAGCGAACGGCTCGGCCGGGCGAAGGACTTCATCGCCGACGAGCGCTGGGCGCGCGCGATCGCCGAGCTGCGCCTGGTAGTCGCGGACCGGAAGGAACCCGCTCGCGACGAGGCGGCGTTCTGGCTCGCGCACAGCCTCTATCAGGCAGGAGAGCCGGTCGAGGCGCTGACGGTGATCGACGGGCTCGAGCGTGAGCAGCCGCGCAGCCGCTGGGTAAAGCCTGCCAGGTCGCTGCGCATCGAAATCGCACATCGCCTCCAGCGGAAGGACCTTCTGTGGAAGGTCGCTTCGCCCAAGGCGACGCCTCCTCTCCCGCCGCAACCGGCGGCAGTCGTGCCTGCGGGGCCGGACGCGCCGCCGCCGCCGGCGGCTTCTCCTCCGCGCGCGAAGACCGGGAAGACGACGCCACGCGTCATGATGCGAGTGCCGGCGTCCGTCGTGCCGACAACCGTCGGGCCGGAGATCGCGGTCATCTGGGATACTGATCTGCGCATTCAGGCGCTCGGCAGCCTGATGAGCACCGACGGGCCGCGGGTGGTCCCGATCCTGCGCGAGATCGCGCTGAAGGCGGAAGACGAGGCACAGGCGCGGCGCGCCATCTACGTCCTCGCGCAATCCAACCGTGCGGACGCGCGTTCGACGATCGCCGAGGTCGCCCGGACGGGCGACGAGCCGCGGCAGGTGACGGCGGTCAAGGTGCTCGCGTATCAGGGCTGGCCGGAAGCGGAGAAGGTGCTCCTCGACGTCTACAGCGCCTCGACGCCGCATGTGAAGCGGCAGGTGATCCGCGCGTTCGGGAACGCCGGTGCGCGCATGCAGCTCCGGCGCCTGTTCGACCGGTCGCAGGACGCCGATCTGAAGCAGGCCATCATCAACGCGCTCTTCGAAGCCGGGGCGCGCAGCGAGCTCGAGCGCATCACGAAACAGGACAGAGACAACGAGATTCGGCGCGCGGCGGCCGCCAAGCTCGAGCTGATGAAGCCGGAGGGCTAAATAGCTGGTAGCGCGCCGGGTCTCTCAGGCCCCGGCGTCTAGTCGGAGAGCGCGGCGATCAGGGCGAGGAAGACGCCGATTGCCGCGCCGGCCCCGACTGCGGCGCCGATCGCGATCGCGCGGCCCATCCCGCCTTCCCGCTCCGTCTCGATAGTCGCGATCTGGGCGAACGGGATCGTCTGCGCCGGTTCCGGCACACGCGTCCGCGGCCGGACGACGATGGCGTCCTCCTGCACGACCATCAGGATCGCCTTCATCGTCCGTCCGTCGATCAGGGTCATCGTGATCCTTGCGGCGGCGGGAAAAGTCTTCACGTAGGCAGCGGTGACCCCGGGTGGGTCCTGCTTCTTCAGCGACAACGTCAGATGTTCTCCGGTGAACTCGGGCTTCACGCGATACGCGCCCGTCGCACAGTTCGCTGTCAACGCCGACGCGACAACCACCGCAAGCACGCGAGTCATGAGAGGTCTCCTCTCGTGGCCCAGGCACTCTCGGGCCCGGGCATCAAAAGTCCACACCGAATCCGGACCGCAGCGTCACGTCCTCCACGCGATCGGTGAACATCACGCGAAGGTCCGAGCGAAAGAACCCTCGCCTCGCGAAGTACGCTTTGAAGCCCGTCGCGGCGAAGGCCATCGTCCGCAGCCGCGTCTCAGGCCCTTCGGTGCGCCCAGGCTCGACCTGACGGATCGTCGGTATCTGACGGCTGGAGACGGGTGGATCCCGAACAAACACGGCCGGAAACTCCCGCTCGGTGGTCTCCCACGTCAGCGCGACGCCGCCGCCGATCGTCGGGTGGAAAAACGCGTTGTGAAAGAATTGATAGTGCTGGCCGAGCGTGAGGCGCCTGGTCGAGAACTCGTGATCGACCGCTCCCTGGTTCACGCTGTTCGCGAGGTTCGCCGGACGCGGGATCTCATAAATCTCCCCCCGCGTCGTGCCGCCGACATCCAGTTCCGTCTTGAGGTTCTCGGTCCAGTAGTAGCCGGCGCTCAGGCTCCCGTGCCACACGGGCCTGTACCAGTCGCGGTAGCCATCGAGCTCGCTTTTGTTGGCGCCGAACCAGCCGAAACACGCCGCGGCGTCGGCGCGCGGCGGCGTGAACGTCGAATAGGTCTGCGCGGCCGCAGGCTGGATGCCGGCCCCGAACAGCAGCCCCATGGCGATCATCCGTGTCAGTGGCAGGGCCATTGCTCTCACACGCTGTAATGCGAGAATGGCGGCCCCGGCGGCTCACGGGGTTACTCCGGCCGTAAAACTCCTTACGCGGAGAGGAACACCATGGATCCGGAAGGGCGGCGCCGCGCGCTCGGGACCTTCGTTGCGGCGGCGATGGGCGGGCTCGGTACGGCCCTGGCGGCGCTCGCCGGCGCGTTCGTCGTGCCGCGTCCCGCCCGGCAGACCGGCGGGGCATGGCGTCGGGCGGCCGCGCTCACCGACCTGACCGCCGGGGTGCCGTTCCCGGCGACGGTGCTCGTCCCCGTGGACGACGGATGGCGGCGCGCGCGCGTTCCGCAGACCGTGTTTCTGATTTGGGACGGGAAGGACTCGGTCCGGGCGCTGTCGTCGATCTGCACGCATCTGGGCTGCCGCGTGTCGTTCGACGCCGAGGCCCGCCGGTTCGCCTGCCCGTGCCACGGCGGTTTCTACGACGTCCGGGGCCAGGTGGTCGGCGGACCGCCACCGTCACCCCTCGCGCCGCTCGACGCGCGCGCGGTCGTCGAGCGCGATGAAGTGATGGTGCGCGTCTGATGCGCCGTCTGCTCGACTGGCTCCACGCGAGGAGCGGCTACCGCGCGGGGCTCTCGCACCTGCTCGACGAGCCGCTGCCCCCCGGCACCGGCTGGTGGTTCACGCTCGGCTCGGCCCTGCTCTTTCTCATCGCGGTGCAGCTCGTCACCGGCGCGGTCCTGACGATGTACTACGCGCCCACGCCGGATCACGCGTGGGAGAGCGTGCGCTTCATCACGCGCGAGGCGCGCCTCGGCTGGCTCGTGCGCGGCCTCCATTTCTTCAGCGCCAGCGCGGTCGTGATCTTCGTCGCGCTGCATCTCCTGCGCGTCGTCTTCTTCGGCTCGTACAAAGCTCCGCGCGAGCTGACCTGGCTGACGGGCGTCGCGCTCCTGCTCGTTCTGCTGGCGTTCGCGCTGAGCGGGTACCTGCTCCCGTGGGATCAGCGCGCGTACTGGGCGACCGTCGTGACGATCAACCTCGTTGCGCTGCCGCCCATCATCGGCCCGGCGCTCGCGGCGCTCGTGCGCGGCGGGCCGGAAATCGGCGCGCTCACGCTGACGCGGTGGTACAGCGCGCACGTGATCCTGCTGCCGGCGCTGCTCGTCCTGCTCGTCGGTGTGCACTTATTTCTCATGCGCCGGCACGGCGTTTCGGGTCCGGTGCGGGCGCGCACGGGAGAGCGTCGCCCCCTCGACGAAGCTCGGGGCAGGCCGTTCTACCCCTATCAAGCCGCCCGCGACGTGACGGTCGCGATCGGCCTCGCGTTCGTGCTCGTCGCGCTCGCCTGGCGGGGCATGCCGGAACTCGAAGCGCCCGCCGATCCGGCCGACGCGACCTACACGCCGCGGCCCGAGTGGTACTTCCTCGGGTTGTTTCAACTGTTGAAGTACTTTCCGGGCCGCTGGGAGATCGTCGGCGCGCTCGTCCTCCCAGGTCTGGCGCTCGCGGCGCTCGCACTCCTGCCGTGGCTCGACCGCGGTCCCGATCGCGATCCGCGCCGGCGCCGCGGGATTCTCGCCGCCGTGACGGCTGCCGTCGTGATCGTCGTCGCGCTGACGACGGCCGGGGCGCTGGATCCCGGGCCTCGGGCCTCGGACCTCGGGCCTCGTGTCTGGACGCCGCGTCAAATCGCAGGAAGCGTGCTCATCGCGAATGCCGGCTGCGAACGCTGTCACGGCGACACCGCCATGGCGGACGCGGTCGGCTCCTCGCCGCTCGCGCGTCCGCCGGGCTGGCTCGCGTCGCACGTCGTCGATCCGGAGATGATCGCGCCGGGGTTGCGTCCCGCGCCGCGCGTCAATCAGCGCGACGTGGATGCGGTGGTGGCTTACGTCGCGCGCCTGTCGCGCGGGGATGCGTTGCCGGCCGTCCCTGAGCCGGATCGCGCGGCGGTCGTGATCTTCGCGCGCCACTGCGTCGGCTGCCATCGGCTCGACGGCGACGGCGGGGGGCAGGGAGATGACGACGGACCCGACCTGTCGCGGATCGGCGCCAAGCAAAACCTTCTCACGCTGCACCGCTGGATCGCGGATCCCGAATCGGTCGATCCGGATGCAACGATGCCCGCCTTCGAGAGCAAGCTGACGCCGGGCGAGCTCGACACGATCGCCTCGTACCTCGCCTCCCGCAGATAGGCCGAGCGTCGAGTCATCGCCCGAGGCACGAGGCACTCGGCACCGTTCGAGGGACGAGGCACTCTAGGTCCGAGGGACGGCTGTATGATGCCGCCCATGATCCCGCATCGCGCGACCACGATAAATCTCGCCAGCGTGCTCGAGCATCCCGCGCGGCTGCGCCCCGATCGGCCGGCGCTCGTCAGCGGGCCTACGCGGCTCTCGTACGGCCAGCTCGACGCGATGGCGTCTCAGCTTGCGGGGGGCCTGCGCGGGATCGGCATCAAGCCGGGCGACCACGTCGCGCTGAGCTGCCCGAACGTCACGTGGTTTCCGGTCGCATATTTCGGCATCCTCAAGACCGGCGCCGTCGTCGTGCCCTTCAACGTGCTCCTCAAGCCTCGCGAGATCGCTTACCACCTCCGCGACAGCGACGCGAAGGCTCTGCTCGTCTTCGAAGGCACTGCGGAGCTGCCGATGGCGCAGATGGCGCGCACGGCCTGTAACGAGGTCACAGCATGCGATCGGCTCGTCGTGCTCACGATCGATCCGCAAGCGGCGAGCCCCGTGCCGGATGCGCTGACGATCGGTCAGCTGATGTACAACCAGCCGCCGGCGTTTCCGACGCATCCGACCCAGCCGGACCACACCGCTGTCATTCTCTACACGTCGGGCACGACGGGCGAGCCGAAGGG
>JBOGJB010000572.1:0-5086 GCA_050745085.1 Vicinamibacterales bacterium | reverse complement strand
GAGCTCCGTCGAAGCGTCGCCCGGGCCGTGACCGTTGCCGCCGAGGGGTTTCATGCCCGCCGGCAGGCTCGTCGCGACGCCCGCGAGCTTGAGCTTCACTTCCGCCGCGCCCGTCGGCTTTCGCGCGTCGCTGCCGGCGAAGATAAGGTCCTCCATTCGATCGCCGCGAAGGCTCTTCGCGCTCTGCTCTCCCAATACCCAGGTGATGGCGTCGACGACGTTGCTCTTGCCGCAGCCGTTCGGCCCGACGATGGCGGTCACGCCCGCGTCGAAGGCCAGCTCGGAGCGGTCGGGAAAGCTCTTGAATCCGGAGATCTCGAGACGATTGAGACGCATTCGGTACACACCTTCATCCGGAAAGCGCTGGGATCGCTTCAAACGGACGTTGTCGTTCTGAACCCCGGTAAGGAGTGTGCGCGGCCCCTTTCACTTCGCCACGATGGCGAAGCGGCCCCGGCGACCGGCGGCGGGTCCCCTGCGCGCACGCTCGCGCGCTGGGGCGCCCGAGCGGTGAGTGTAGCAAGCCCATTACCTAGGGGCAAGACTAATGTCGTCCCCAAGATAAGGGGCTGTGCTACTGCTTCGGCCGCGCCTGGGTGGTTTTCGAACGCGTGACGGACATCAGCTTCTCGGCTTCCGGGAAGAGGCTGAGGGCCTGCTGCGCCATCGGGTCCCGCGCGATCAGGTTGCGGCGCGCCTCTTCGATGCCGAAGAGCGCGCTGTCGATTTGCAGATGAATCATGGCCCGGATGAACTCGCCGTCCTTCGCGAATGCCGCCTCGTCCACCCTGACACGCTGCTTCACCAGGAAGTCCTTGAAGTCAGCCACCATCTCGTCGGTGACCCCGAAGCCGCGTTTGAGGGTGCGGCGGCTGGAGGAGACGCCGGTGAAGCGGGTATCTCCCTCGGCCGAGTATTTCTCCGCGTAGTTCTCGAACATCTGGCGGGCGTAGAGCGTGCGACCGAATCGCGTCGGGTTGAACCCTTCGACCGGCCCGGCGACGTGCCGGTCCGGCTCGATGCCGCCCCCACCGTAGACCTTGCGCCTCGCGTCCGTGTATCTGAGATCGGCCGCCAGCCTGGCGCGATCCCCGTTCTGATCGCGCAGGGTGTACGTAAGGTACTCGTCGAAGGAGCCATCCCACGGCCGCTGGATTAGCCGGCCGCTCGGCGTGTAGTACCGGCCGGTCGTCAGTGCCAGCCCGGCATTGCCGGTGATGCGATAGATCGACTGCACCAGCGCCTTGCCAAACGTCGTCTCGCCGACGATGAGCCCGCGGTCGTGGTCTTGCAGTGCGCCGGCCACGATCTCGGAAGCGCTCGCGCTGTTGCGGTTCACGAGGATGACGACCGGCAGGTCGGTGAACTGGCTGCGCTCGGTGGCGCGGAAGTCCTGCTCGGAGTTCTGGGCGCGCCCGCGCGTATACACGATTAGTTCGCCGCGCGGCAGGAAGCGGTTGGCGACACGGATTGCCTGGTCGAGCGGACCGCCCGGGTTGTCGCGGAGGTCGAGGACCAGCTTCCGGAGCCCCTTTGCCTGCAGCGCCTCCAGCGCCCGTCCGAGCTCGTCGTCCGTTGTCTCGGAGAACTCGCGCACGCGAATGTACCCGCGCTCGTTGTCGATCATGAACGCGCCGAGCACGGTGAGGATGTTGATCTCGTCCCGCTCGATCGCCAGATCGACGAGGCCCTCATAGCCCCGGCGCCTGATCCCGATGTTGACCGTCGTCCCCTTCGGTCCGCGCAGTTTACGGACCGCCTGATCCTGCGTCCAGCCTTTCGCGTCCTGCCCTTCGATCCGGGCGATGATGTCGCCGCGGCGCAGCCCCTTCTTGTAGGCCGGGGACCCCTCGAAGATCGACATCACCGTGATGTCCCCCTCGACGGTCAGAATGCTGATGCCGAGGCCGTAGTAGCGTCCCTCCTGGCGCTCCCGCATCTGGGCGTAGGAGCGCGGGTCGAGGAAGCTCGAGTGCGGATCCAGTGTCCGCAGCATGCCGTCTATGGAGCTGTAGACCAGCCGGTCGGACTCGACCTTCTCCATGTACTCGCTCTCGATCGCCGCGAGCGTCGCGGTGTAGAGGCGATAGTTTTGAGAAACCTCGTCCTGCCGGGCCAGCACGCTACCGGCGACAAGACCGCCGGCAATCGCGGAGAGCACCACGGCAAGGACCGCTACGGGCAGCAAGCGGAAACGGCGCATCATCAGATCGTAGCAGACAACCTCAAGCGGAGCAAAGACTTCGAGTATAATCCCTTTCAGGAGAAAGCCCATGTTCGGTTCTATCGGCATGCCCGAGCTGCTGATCATTCTGACGATCGCGCTCATCATTTTCGGGCCGCGGAAGCTGCCCGAGCTGGGCCGCTCGCTCGGCCGCAGCCTGGGGGAGTTCCGCCGCGCGTCGAATGAGCTGCGAAACACCCTGGACGAAGAAATACGGATGGAAGAAATGAAGAACGAGCGGAAGCCCGAGGCGCCGCGCCCCGTTCCGCCGCCCGACGAGCCCTCAGTGCCGCGTCAGACTGACGGCTCCTAGCCGCCTCTGCGCCATGGCCCTCGTCCCGTTCCCGGGCGCATCCGTGCCCGCGCCCGACCCCGACTACGAACCAGAGGAAGACGACCGCACCGCGAAGATGTCGTTTCTGGAGCATCTCGACGAGCTCCGGCAACGGCTTATCGTCGCGACCGTCTCGCTCTCCGCCGGGTTCGTAATCTGCCTGTTCTTCGCCGGCAGAATCCAGTCGTTCATCATGCGGCCCCTGTACGCCACACTGCCGCCCGGCGGTCAGTTCATTTACACCCAGCCGACCGAAGCCTTCATGCTCCAGCTCAAGATGGCGGCGCTCGCGGGGCTTTTCCTCGCGACCCCTATCATGCTCTGGCAGCTTTGGAAATTCGTCGCGCCCGGGCTGTACGCGCACGAAAAGAAGTTTGCGATTCCTTTCGTGGTGTTCAGCACGTTCTTCTTCGTTGCGGGCGCGCTGTTTTCGCACTACCTCGCGTTCCCGTGGGCCTGGAAGTTCTTCGCCAGCTACGCCACCGACTATATGACGTTCATGCCGACGATCTCGGCGACCTTCTCGATCTACGTGAAGATGCTGCTCGCTTTCGGCGTCGTGTTCCAGATGCCGACGCTCGTGTTCTTCCTCGCGCGCGTCGGCGTCGTCACGGCACGGTTCCTCATCCGCAACACGAAGTACGCCGTCTTGATCATCTTCATCCTCGGCGCAGTGCTGAGCCCCGGAGGGGATATCGTCTCTCAGGCGCTTATGGCCGGCCCAATGTTGGGTCTGTATGGCTTGAGCATCGTGATCGCCTGGATTTTCGGGAAGCGAAGCCGGGCCTAGGTCTATAGGCCTACCTGTCATTACATTTTTGACTATTGGAGCCGCTGGCTCTACCATCAATGCCGATGAGCTACAGAATCCTCGCCCTGGTGTTTGCCGCCCTCCTCGCGACGATCCCCGTAACGGCCCAGACGACGCCTGCACAGGAGCCGCAGCCGCAGGCGCAGCCGACCGAGACGCGGCCGGCGACGACGACCTATTGGGGGGACACGGGGCTGTGGTTTGTCCCGACGGGGGAAGTGCTGCCGGACCGGCGGTGGTCGTTCAGCCTGTATCGCACGAACTTCGACTTCGAGCAGGGGTTCACCGACGTGTCGGTCTGGCCGATTACGTTCGGCTACGGGGTCCGGGATCGGGTTGAGGTATTCGGCGCGGTGCGGGCGGTGACCCGGATCGACCGGGACGTGCGGCCGCTGTTCCTCGATCCCGGGACGGCGGACGAAGGAGGCGGGCTGGTCAACGAGTATCCGTTTGTGCGGGAGGGCTGGTCGGGGAACGACGTCGGGGACCTCTATGTGGGGGCGAAGTTCAACCTGCTGGCCGAGCACCGGCAGCAGCCGGCGGCGCTGGCGCTGCGGGCGACGGTGAAGCTGCCGACGGGGAGCGACGACGAAGGGGCGGGGACGGGGAAGCCGGACTGGTTCTTCGACGTGATTGCGAGCAAGGAACTGAACGAGCGGGTGGAGCTGGCGGGCTTTGGCGGCGTGGCGGTGCGGGGGGACCCCGACAACATTGCGCTGACGAATGGCTTCCGGTGGGGGGTTGGCGTGGGGTTCCCGACGCGGCAGGGGCTGCGCGTCACGGGGGAGCTGCACGGCGAGGTCAACTTTGACGATGCGGTCACGGCGCCCGCCGGGCTGTTGACGGCGGAGGACGGGTCGCGGTCGCCGGCGCTCTCGGGGCAGGACGGCCCGGTGAACGCGTCGCTCGGGGTGACGTGGCAGCACGCGAACGGGTTCTTTCTTGGCGGCGGGCTGAACTGGAACCTGCGGCTCGATGGCCGCAAC
Source organism: Vicinamibacterales bacterium (assembly GCA_050745085.1). Classification (GTDB taxonomy): domain Bacteria; phylum Acidobacteriota; class Vicinamibacteria; order Vicinamibacterales; family 2-12-FULL-66-21; genus DATAEE01. The sequence continues at coordinate 731 of JBOGJB010000572.1, read as the reverse complement.
GAAGTGGGCGCGCTCTTTAGCGACGAGACCGGGGACTCGGCGGGCATTCAAGTCCGCCTCGGGTATCACCCGGGGGTGCGGATCTACGTGCCGCCGCCGCCCCCGCCGCCGCCGCCGGAGCAGCCGGCGAACCGGCCGCCGACGGTGAAGGCGTCCTGCGACCCGTGCACGGTGGAAGTCGGCCGCACGTCCACGATTCGGGCGACGGCGAGCGACCCCGACGGCGACGCGCTGACCTATCGGTGGAGCTGTGTGACGGGGACGGTGGCCAACCCGTCGGCGCCGACGAGCCCGTGGACGGCGCCGCTGCAGGTGGGCCCGGTGCCCTGCACGGTGACGGTCGACGACGGGAAGGGCGGGACGGCGTCCGACACGGTGACGATCCAGGTGGTGCGGCCGGCGGTGAAGGAGTTCGTCTTCGAGGACGTGCACTTCGACTTCGACCGCTACTCGCTGCGGCCGGAGGCGACGCGCGTGCTCGACGAAGCGGTCAAGGCAATGAGCGAGAACCCGGAGCTGCGGCTGGAGGTCGAAGGGCACACGTGCAACATCGGCACGGCGGAATACAACCTCGCGCTGGGCGAGCGCCGCGCGCAGGCCGTGCGGGACTACCTCCAGAGCCGCGGGATGGGCGCCGACCGGCTGCGCACGGTGAGCTACGGCGAAGAGCGGCCCAAGCATGACAACGCGCGCGAAGAGACCCGGCGCCTCAACCGGCGCGCCGCGATGGT
>JBOGJB010000571.1:0-18081 GCA_050745085.1 Vicinamibacterales bacterium | reverse complement strand
CGTCGAGAGAGTCCACGGGAATCCGATCCGGACGCCACTATCGGATTTCCCGCCACGACAGAATCCGGACGCCGATCTGGCCGACGCCGTTGTTGAAGTCCTCGGGGTCGCCGAATCCCTCGACCTGAGCGCCCGTAGCGCCGGCGGTCCCGAAGTACAGATGTTGATCCACGATGAACGGCGCGGTCGCGCGGCCGGCCACGGTCTTGATGACCGGGCTCTCATTGGTATCCATTCGCGCGTTGTTGTTGGTGTCGTACGCCGCGCCTCCGAGATACGTCAATCCGTACAGCTTGGCCGAGAAGTCGGCGCAAGGCGTAAGGCCGTTCTCGGTCGTCGTGGTGTAGAAGACGATATCGCCGGCTACCGAAGGAGAGGTCGACGGCCGCTCGCCCGTTGGCAGGCCCCCCGCCATTGAGACGTTGGCCAGATTCCGGGTGAACTTTATCGCGGCAGCCCCGGGGTAATTGTCTTTGAGTCCGTACAGTTTGAACGTACCGGTACCTCCCGGCGCCGTGCCCGGAAGCAGGTCGCTGCCGGTCGCGATGAACGCGTACTGATCGGCGCTGCCGACGAACAGAAGCGCCGATGACCCGTAGATCGGCTGCCCCGTGTCGATGAGTTGCATCTTAGCGATCGTGCCGCCCGGGTCCAGATTCAACCGCCAGTAGTTGCCGTCGATGTCGCCAATGTAGGCCTTGGTGACGATGTGCGAGTAGGTCAACCCGGCCGCCGTGGGGTCCGCCTGCAGCGCGTTCTTCCGTCCATTCGAGACGTCGCCCAGGTCGAGACAGCCGGCGCCGGTACAGGCCCCACCGGTCGCGTTGCCGATGGGCTTGCCGTCTTCGACCCGGAGCATGTAGAACGACCGCCCGGCCCGTGGCGACGCCGGACCGCGAGACGGGATGAGATCCTCGATCGCCGGGAAGTAGCCCGACCCGACCATGACGGCGTTCACGGTCCGGTCCGCGTTCATCGGACCGACCGCCGGATCGGACCACGAGAAGCCGACGCTCTTCTCGGCATTGGTCGCCGTGGTCCGCAAGTCGCCGAAGAGCTTGACTTTGCCGCCTGCGGTGCCATCGGTGACGGTGAACGTCGCCGTGTAGGCCGGATCGAAGCTGCTGTAGTTCGGGAACGACCAGAGGAACTTGATGTTCTCATCGGGCGTATCGAACGACGCGAGCAGCTCGCTGGTGGCCGACAGATCGCCGCGATCGGGCGCAACAGCCATGCCGGCTTCGGTGACGTCGAACGCCTGGTAGAAGACCCCGCCTGGCCCCTGACCGATGATGAGCAGGCTGCGCCATTGGTGCGAGCTGTCCGGCATCGTCATCTTCACCTCGGCGACCTTCGGCGAGCTGTCGACGAAGTAGTCGAATTGCTCGACCGGCTGGCCGTCGACGAGCGTGCGCAGCTTGGGTAGGAGATTGTACGGAATGAAAGCCCAGACCTCGTAGCCGGTCCGCGCATCAACGCAGTGGATCATCCCGTCGTTCGCGCCGAAGTAGATCAGGCTTCGGCGATCCTGGTGCTTTCCCGCGAAAGTGTCGCTGCCGTCGGGCCGGCCGTAATCGGCGTCAGGCGGCGGATCCAGCGATGGAGCATCCATCAACGCCGGCGTCGAGCCGATGATGGCGCCGATCGGCAGGCCGCGGAGCGCGGTGATTAGGCCCGCGGCGGTCAGACCGGCGTCGCTCGGCAGGGCCAGGTGCGGCCCGATCGTGGCCACGTTGGCCGCGTTGAATGCAACGACGGCGCCGCCCCCTGTGCCATCGGGAATGAACGTATAAATGTTGCGTTGGGTGGGATCTGACGGCGTGCGAGCCAGGCCTGCGTACTGCGGACGACCGTCGAGATCGGGCCACAGACGCGTGCCGTCTTTCACGAACTTCCACCCGGATGGCTTTGTCGAGTCCGGCGCCGGTTTGAACACGCGGAACGCGCGAAGACGGGCGTCGAACCCGGGGAGCGCGAACCCCGCCGTAATCATGACGTTGCTGCGCTGCGGGATCGGCTGACCGCCCGGATTGGTCTTGATGTCGGTATCGGGCAACGCCGCCCCGTTGGCGTCGTTGGCGTTTTTCAGGTTGACGGTGCCGACAATCGGGCTGACCGGCGTGAACTCGCTGCTTGTACTCGTGTCGAACTCGCTCGGCCGCGCGAACCCGTTCTGCACGGCGAGGTTGACGATTCGCGCGACACCTGCAGCATCCGTCGCGTTGAAGTAACGGCCGCCGCTGTTGGCCGCAATCGCCTGCAGCTCGGCGACATCGCCCGCCGGAGGATTGAGACCGATGACGTAGATTGGCACGCGCTTGGTGACGGTGCCGCCGGTCACGTTCAGGAACGTGCTCGCAACCGCCGGAGCATCGTGGGCGCCGTCGTAGGCGGGATCGCCTGCGTCCTTGCCGCTTGTAATGAGCACGACGATGGTGTTGCGGCAGCCGCGGCAGGCCGCGATATCGCCAGTCATCGCCGCGACAGCCTGGGCGCGCGCATCGTCAAGCAGGTGCGCGATCGGCCGGTCCGAATACATGTCGGTGCCGCGACCCGCCGGTATCAGACCGAGCGGATCGACGCCCGGGCGATTCAGCGCCACGAGCATGCCGGCCGAGGTGTTCGATCCCGTCGCCACCACGACGGGGCTCCCAAGCGTTCCGTTCCCTTCGATGCTGTAGTTCGGCGAGTTCACCGAAGGCGCGTACACCACGAACTTGTCCGCGGGGGCGCTACACGGGTTGCTGTCGCGCAGGCCGAGGAGGCCGGGGTGGTTCAACAGACGTACCGGCTTGTCGCAGTTCGGCGAGCTGCGCCACGCGGGCGCGTCCTGGCGCAGCTTGATCAGCCCCAAGCGGTACCCCGCGCCGGCGTTCTCGCTGACGGCGAGCGAGACGCCGCGCGTGGCGATCGACAGCCGCGTCGGATTGAGCCAGGCGACGTCGCTCGGCGCATTGGCCGTCGCGGGGTTCGAGGGGTTCCAGAGCATCGGCGTCGCGACGATGCTGTCGGCGACGAACTTCGAGCTCCCGTCCTGAATGCTTTCGTACTGCAGGTTCCGGTACACGCGCCGGTAGGATTCCGTGGGGCCCAGCGGACTGATGCCGAGAGCGTTCGCGACCAGCGGGTCGTCATCCGTCAGGTAGAAATTCGGGTCGTAGAAGTCGCCGTTGACGTCCATCTGCATCCGCAGCGACGTGTCCACGGCGATGATGACCGTCGGCGGCACCCGCTTGAGGAAGAGGAGCGGGTCGAGCTGCGCCGACGCGGACGCCGTGAACCAGAGCACTCCGGCCGCTGCCGCGAGCATCGTGGCCCCCCGCCGAATACAAGCCTTGCGCATAAGAGTCATCACTGCACCACCATGTCGCCGGTGCGGGTGTTCATCCGCGTTTCGGTGAGCGACCGCCCGGGCGTCTGCACGGCCGCCTTGCGTGCGCGCTGGTTCAACTCTTCCTGCCCGCGCTGAGCGACCTGGCCGCGCTCGATCTCGGTGCTCGACGTCCGGGCGACCGTGACCTCGACGACCTTGTGCGACCCCATAGGCCCGAAGGCCTCGGCGTGCAGCGTGACGACGCCGTTCGAGTCGGCGTACGGGTTGCCGTCCAGCTCGGACGGGTCGTCCGCCACCCAGACGCCGACGTACAAGTAGCTGTCGACGGTCTGCGTGGGCACCAGCTCGGTGAGGTGACCGCACGCGTACGGCCGCCACACCGGGTTGTTCGCGCCCCAGAGATTCGCCGCAATCGTCTCGGCGTTCAGCGCGTCGTTCAGAGAGTTCAGGTTCAGAGTGCCGCCGCCGGACAGGTTCACGGTGCCGGTACAGCCGGTGGCATCTATGAAGCTCGACCGATAGGGCGCCGTCTGCGCCAGGATACGATTCCAGTCCGGCACCAGCAGCAGGTCCTGGACCGCACGTTCGACGCCGGCGTCGGCGGCGTGAAGCGCCTCGCTGGCGTTCTTGTAGTTGCCGCTGATGGCCGTTTCCGTGTTTGTCACCATGATGAGGCCCATGCTCAAGGCGACCAGAAGCATCGTGGCCAGCAGGGTGATGATCAATGCGGCCCCGCGCTCGTCTCGTAAAATGTGGTTCGCCATGGCTATCTCGTCAGGTTGAGGTTGCGCGGCGTGACGTCGAACACCATTTCGTAGTCAGGCACGTACCGATCGCCAACGCTCGCAATACCCGGATTCCGAAAGAGCATGGTGCTGCTGCCGCGCAGCGAAGCAGGCCCCACCTGCACGCGCAACGACACGCGCACCTTGCGGATGCGGTACAGATCGGGGTCGAACACGTTCGAGTTCGCCCCGCACCACGCGACCGCGCCGACGCCACCATCCGTCAGGATCGCGGGATCCAGCTCGACGAGCGACTGGCTGTCGGACGGCAGCACTGCGAGCTTCGGTTTGCCGGCGGTATCGATGACGCAGTTCTCCGTCCCGATGACCGGCTTGGGCTCGGTCGGCGGGCCCGGCGTCCCGAAGTACGTGAACCGGAGCCCGACGACGTTGTCGACGAGCGGTGTGTCGGTCTGCAGGCCGTCATAGTGCCGGAGCTGATGGTTCGCCGCGTCGAAGTAGTAGGTGTGCCAGTCCGCCTGCACGATGTTGGCGCCGGCCTCGTACGCCTTGTTGAAGTCCTGCCCGCGGTGCTGGAGGTGGAGCGCGTCCGTCTGGACGTTCGTCACCTCGAACGAGTCCCACGTGCCCGAATCGTCGAAGATCAGGAGCGACATGTTGTCCGTGAACCCACACAGCGGGTCGCCCAGCGGGCAGTTCGGCTGCGGGTTGACCTTGATCTCCGACGACGGCAGGGGCATGCGATCGCGGATGGTCGTCTGCGCCGCGGTGTTCGGCACGTACACCAGCGAGACGGCGTCAGGGCGGAAGAACACGCCCTTCGCGGGATCCGGATCCAACTGCCCCGTGCGGTACGGCATAATCGGTGCGAAGTACTTCATCAGGCTCCCGCTGCTCGCGCCCTGATACACGCCGGCGCCCGCCATCACGAGGTCCTTGTAGAGCATGTCGGCGCCGACCCGCAGCCGTTGCTGCATGTCAGCCATCTCGGGCTGAACCCGCGACGTGTCATGCGCCGGGTTGACGATGGAGAAGACCGCCCCCGTGACGACGAGCATGATGGCCGTCGACAGCAGCAGCTCGACGAGCGAGTATCCGGCGTCACGGTGCTTGGTGTTCACTGGGCCTTCCTCGTCTTCACGCCGACGATCCAGGCGTCGTCGGCCAGGCGAACCCGCAGTTGCCCGGTCGGGGCGCGTTCGAACAGCGCCTCGGCCTTCGGGGTCGTCACGAAGACCTGGAGGATCAACGTGTTGTTCGGGTTCGTCGGGAGCGGCTCAATCGCCCAGCGGCGGATGTACGCGGCACTGGCGGGCGCCGTCGGCCCGTTGCCGGCCCAGTTGCCGAAGGCGTCCAGATAGTCTACGTAGCCCGGCGTATTCGTCTGCAGCGTGCCGGACGGCGACGGGTTGAGGCCGTTGCCGTCAGCCGTCGGTGGCGTGGTGCCCAGATTCGTCGTCGTATCGGTCAGCGGCAGGCCGAGACCGGTCGTGTCGAACCCCCAGGTCAACGCCTTGAGCTGCTCCATCTTCTCCGTCGCGAGCAGCGCGGTCGACGTCTGCAGCTTGGCGTTGCGGTTGGCCAGCATGGAGATGGCGAACAATTGCGCGACGCCGAGCGAGATCGCGCTCAGAATGCCGATGGAGACGAGCGTCTCCATGAGCGAGAACCCGGCGTCATTGCGCTTCGACACGGATTTTCCCCATGTTGTTGACGCTGACCGTTTTCGACGCCGTGCCCTTCGTCAGCGTGATGTTCACGGGCGCGCCCATCAGAACCGCCGTTCGCGTCGCCATGTCGATGCGCCGGGCCGTGCCGTCCGGACGGAACTCGAAGCCGTCGGTCGGAGCGGCCACGCCGCGCTGCAGATAGCGCACGGGCCCGTCGTAATTCGGTCGCGTCATGGGATCGGCATCCGGCGCGGGGAACGGAAACGCGGTCGTCGTGCACCGATCCGCGCGCGCGTCGTTGGCGTTGCCGATCATCTCCACCATGCGGAACTGACCGGGCACAGGACAATTCGTCAACACCCGCAGCGAGCGATTGGTCGCGACCGCTTTCATGCGTGCGGTCTGCAACTCGCGCTCGAGCTCGCGCGTCGACTGACCAAGCCGCTGCGAATCGGCCAAATCGCTCAGAACAGGCACGGCCATGGCCAGGATGGTGCCCAGAACGGCAACCGTCATCAGCAGCTCGGTGAGCGAGAACCCACGATCGGTGCGCATAGTGAATCTCAAACCTTGGACGGCGACTTGCCGGGTTGCCAGTCATTGAGCAAGGCAACTGCCACTCGAGTTTGCCAACCCACTTAAAGTCTGTAATTTGTTGAAATTAAATGCGATGAGGTGCGTGGCCTGAGTGGCGCCTGAGCGGCGCCCGAGGGCACCCGAGGGCAGTCCCAACGGGGGCTGTGCTGATTTGGAACAGGTCGTAACGTGATTGGCACGGGCCGGAGGCCGAGCCGGCGCGACCGAGCCAACGTGAAGACCCGTCGGAAGATACGGTCCCCGGGCGCGGTCGCCGGACGAAGGGTCTGGATCCCTACATGCCGTGCTCTTTCATCTTCGTCAACAATGTCTTGTAGCTGATGCCGAGCAGCTCCGACGCCCGGCCCCGGTCCTGCCCCCCTTCGTCGAGCGCAGCGCGAATCTTCCTCACCTCGGCTTCGGCCGCAATCCGGCGCGTGGCCTCGGCCAACGTCCCGGACAGATCGATCTGGGCCCACGGGCTGGCCGCCTCGGCCGGCGCGTCCGCTTCGAGCGGCGACAGATTAAGGTGGCGCGGAAGGATGGCGTCCCCGTCGGTGAGGATCACCGCCCGCTCGATGCAGTTCTGCAGCTCGCGCACGTTGCCGGGCCAGGCGTAACTCTGCAGCGCGTCGACGGCCTGGGGTGAGAGCGGGAGGATCTTCTTCTTCATCTCGCGGCAGAAGCGCTCGACGAAGTACCTCGCCAGCGTGGGGATGTCCTGCCGGCGCTCGCGCAAAGGCGGAACCGTGATCGGGAAGACTGACAGCCGGAAGAACAGATCCTCGCGGAATCTCCGCTGCGCCACCTGCGCCTTGAGGCCGCGGTTCGTCGCCGCGACGACCCGGACATCCACCTGAAGCGACGCTATGCCGCCGACACGCTCGAATCGTTTTTCCTCGAGCGCGCGCAGGATCTTGGCCTGCAACGCGAGCGGCAGGTCTCCGATCTCGTCCAGAAACAACGTGCCGCGGTGCGCCAGCTCGAATTTCCCGGGTTTGCGCGCGACGGCGCCCGTGAAGGCGCCCTTCTCGTGGCCGAACAGCTCGGACTCGAGAAGCGTATCCGGAATCGCCGCGCAATTGATGGCAACAAACGGCTGATCCATCCGTGGGCTCAGCGCATGGAGCGTTCGCGCGAACAGCTCCTTCCCGGTGCCGCTCTCGCCTTCGATCAGCACGGTCGTATCGGTCGCCGCGGCGCGCTGGACAGTCACGAGCACCTTCCGGAGGGTCGGGTCATCGCCGACAATCTGGGGCGCACCACGACGGACGGCCAGCTCCTCTCGAAGCAGAATGTTCTCGTTCACCAGCCGTCGCTGCTCGAGCGCGCGGGCGACAAGCAGGAGCAGGTGATCGGGATCGACCGGCTTCGCGAGAAAATCGAGCGCCCCTTCCTTCATCGCGGTGACCGCATCCTCGATCCGGCCAAACGCCGTCATGACGATGACCGGGATGTCGGCGTCCGCCTCTTTGGCGGCGCGCAGCACACCGAAGCCGTCACCGTCGGGGAGCCGCAGGTCGGACAGCACGAGGTCGGGCTGGTCGTGCTGCAGCGCGCGCGCCGCCTCCGGCCCGTCGCGCGCCTCGAGCACGGCATGCCCCTCGCGCTCCAGTGCATGCCGGAGCATCTCGCGAAGCGAGTCTTTGTCCTCGACGAGGAGGATACGGGCGGGAGGTGGCGTCAACGCAGCCAGCCGGGCGGCACGCCCGCTTTGCGGGCCTCTTCCTCGATGTCGGCGATCTGCTTCTTCGCCCGCTCGATTTCCTTGCGCACCGTCTCCATCTCGCCGAGCGCTTTCTGGCGATTGGCGGCGATCGTGGCGCGCTGCGCCGGATCATCGCGGTTGACGAAGTCGGTCGTGAGCGCGTTGACGCGGCTTTGAAGCGCTTCGAGGAACAGCTCTTCGCGCTGGAGCTCGGCGCGCGCCGCGGCCATCCGGCCGCGCCAGTTCTTCTCATCTTGAACGTCCGACTTGGGCTCGACCGGCGTCCGGGGCTGGGCCGGCGGCTCCGGTTTGGCCGCCGTGGCGGGAGGCTGTCCCGGCGGTTGCCCCTCCTGAGCCGGCGGAGCTGCCGGCGACGGCGGCGCGGATCCAGGGTCGGGGGGCACCAGATCCTTGTTGGTGAAGGTCTTCTGGTTCTTGTCCTTACCCGCCTTCGCAGGCGCGTTGCTCTTCGCCGTCTTGCGCCGCTCCTCTTCCTTCTTGGCGATCTCGGCGAGCGACTGACCGGCGACCGGACGACCCAGGAGGCCCACGGCGGCCGCGGACACGGCGAGAGCGCGCAGCGCCCATCCGAACTTCTGAGTCATAGGTACCAATAGTTTAGCAGAACCCCGCGGGGGCGGCCTCCCTCACCGGAGCGCCCGCCAGGACAAAGTGCGCACCCCGAGCCCGGTCTGGGCAACAGTAACCTCGATCACCGCGTGAGCCCCCGCCGGACCGTATGCTTCCCCACGCAACGTCAGCACGCGGTTCGCGTCGGTGAGCGGATCCTCGTCCACCTCGGCTGGGTCGTCGGCAAGCCAGACCGCGACGACCAGACCGGGGTCGATCGCTTCCGGCGGCAGCAGATCCCGCAGTCGAGCACAGGCATACAGCCGCCACACCGGGCTGTTCGCGCCCCAGCGGTCGGTGCGATAGAACCCGGTCGGCGCGAGCGAGGTGGCGTCCGGGCCGACGCAGGCTGGTTGTTCGCCTCGCGCGAGCACGACGCTCCAATCGTCGGCGGCCAGCCGTTCGACCGCGATCTCGATTCCCGCGTCGGCCGCGTGCAACGCTTCGCCCGCACGCCTGAAGTTCGCAGCGACGGCGGTCTCGACGTTCGTGAGGACGACGAGTCCCATGCTGAGGGCGAGAAGCACGGTGGTCATCAGCAGCGCGACGGTCATCGTCATCCACCATTCATGGTCATCGCACGTGCGCGAGATTGCGCGGCGTCACGTCGAACACGATCTCGCCGTCCGGCACGGCGCCACGCGCTTCGCTCCCGGCCCGCATCCGGATCCTGACGCGCACGCTCCGGACGCGGAGCAGATCCGGATCGAACACGTTGCCGTTTGCGCCGCACCAGCGGACCGCGCCGGGGCCGCCATCGGTCAGGATCGCCGGGCTCAGCTCGACCAGCGACCGGCCCGCCGATGGAAGAGGCAGCAGACTGGGAAGACCCGCTCTGTCAATCGCGCAGTTCTCTTGACCCGGCTCCGGCATCGGTCCGGCCGGTGGATCCGGCGTTCCGAAGTAGGTGAAATGTAGGCCGGCGACGTTGTCGACGATCGGAACGTCGGTGTGGAGGCCATCGTAGTGCCGCAGCTGGTGCTGCGCCGCGTCGAAGTAATACGTGTGCCACTCGGCCTGGACAACCGTGGCGCCAGGCTCGTACGGACGCGTGAAATTCTGGCCGCGGTGCGTGACGCGGAGCGCCGATCCCTGGACCTCGGTGACTTCGAACGCGTCCCAGGCGGTCGTGTCGTCGAAGAGCAGGATCGACATGCCCGGCTCAAACCCACATCCGCCATCGTCTTGCGGGCAACCGGGCTGCGACCGCACGACAACATCCGATGAGGCGTCCACGCGTTCGCCAATCGTCGACTGCGCCGCGGTCGCCGGCACGTACACGATGGTCACCGCATCGTCTCGATGAAACACGCCGCGCGCGGGATCGGAGCCCATACGGCCCGCGCGATACGGAAGGATCGGCGCAAAGAACTGCGCGAGAGGCCCGGTCCTCGCTCCCTCACCGCCTTGATACAGACCGGCCCCGGCCATGACGAGATCCTTGTAGAGCATGCCGGCGGCCACGCGCAGGCGCTGCTGTAGGTCGGACACCTCCGGCTGCAGCCGCGACGCACGGTGCGCGGGGCCGAGGAGCGACACGACCGCCGAACCGACCGCCAGCATCACCGCGGTCGAGACGAGCACCTCCACCAGCGTGTAGCCCGCCTGCGCGGTCGAAGCCGCTTCGGCGCGGCGAAGGCCCGTCATCGTCAGTCGCCCCTCCGCCGGACGCCCACGATCCGCGCATCGATGGGCCGGGACGCGCACGTCACGATCACCTGCAGGATGAGCAGCGTGCTCGGATCTGACGCAAGCGGCTCGATCGACCAGCGCCGCACGTACACCGCGGCTGCGGCAGGAACAACGTCGCCGCCCGAATCGAGATGCTCGACCCCGACGAGGGGGGCGGCCTCCCCCGTCCGCAACTGCTCCATCTTCTGCACCGCGAAGAGCGTCATCGACGTTTGCATCGCAGCCCTTCGGTTCACGTCTGTCGTGACGGCGAAGAGCTGCGCCACGCCCAGCGCGACGGCAATGACGATCCCGGTTGCGACCACCGTTTCGATCAGACTGAAGCCCACAGCGGAGTCCCCACGCCCCATTGCAACAGGCGCTCCATCTCGCGCCTTCGACCGACCCGTCCGTTTTCCGCGGAAATCGGCGACGCGGCGCCCGGCGGTGGCCGTCGGCAGGGCAGAAACTGCAACGCGGTCGCGGCGCGAGAGGTGAAGTTTTTTCAGCGCTCAGCGTCGGGGCCGAGCGGAAGGGAGACCTGAAACATCGCGCCGCCGAGGGGATTGCGGGAGACCGTGACGCGTCCGTTGTGCGTCACCACGATCTTCTGAACCAGGGCGAGCCCGAGACCGGTTCCACGCGCCCGCGTCGTGAAGAAGGGCCGGAAGATGCGATCGCCGAGCGACGGATCAATTCCGGGACCGTTGTCGGCGACTGTCAGACGGAGTTGCCTCGGCGAGCTGTCGATCGTTCCCTCGAGGACGATCCGGGGCGTGATGTCGGCTTCGGCGCACGCCTCGAGGGCATTGCGGCACAAGTTGCTGATCGCCTGACGCAGCAGGATCTCGTCGCCGAGCACCATGCCGAACTCCCCCCGCACCGAGACCTCGCCGTGCCGCGCGCGCGTCTCCTGCCGGATGTCGTCCGCCCCTCGCTCGGCGATGACCTGCATGTCCACGGGAGCCAGCGTCATCTCCGCCGGGCGCGCGAAGTTGAGAAAGTTCGTGACGATGGCGCCGAGCGCATCCCCTTCCGCGCGAATGCCCTGCACGTACGGCCGATAGTCGGGCGGCAGGCGCTCCAGATCGAATAGCCGGCTGTAGCCGTGGATCGTGGCGAGGCCGTTGCGGAACTCGTGGGCGAGACCGGCGGTCAGCTCCCCGAGCCGCGCGAGGCTGTCCTTGAGCCGAAGCTGCTCTTCGAGCTCCACGACCGCGCTCAAGTCAGTAAAGAGGCAGATGACGCCGCTCAGGCCGCCGTGCTCGTCGCGGATGCGTGAGACCGTGGCGCCAAGATGCAACGCCCCCTCCTTCGACATCATCTGGAGCGCGCGGCGCACAATGGGCTCGGTGCCCGTGAGGCTTTCCTCGATGACGTCCGCGAGCGGCGACCCCGCGAGGACGTCGCGATACTGGCTGCTCCGGTCGGCGTCGGGGAGACCCAGGAGTCGCCGGCCGGCGGGGTTGAGGATCCGCACCTCTCCCTGCGCGCCGACGACCATGAGGCCGGAGGTCATGCTCGCGATAATCTCGCTGCTGAGGCGCTCGGACGCCTCGGCCCGAGCCGTCATCGCGCGCTCCTGGACCTTCAGCTTCGCGAGCGCGTCCTGGAGCGCGGCCGCCATGAACGCGCCCTCGCCCGTGCCGCCCGGCTCGCGCGACACCTGGCGTGCCGCGGTCCCTGCTTTCAGGACGGCGAAGGTCACGACGCCGGCGAGTCCGCCGACGATCGCCGTGAGCCCGAGCAAGAGGTAGCCTTCCTGGGTCATCGATAAAACGACACGTACCAATCGATCAAGCGCGGGGCCCAGAAGCTCGCGACGATCGCGCCGATCGCCAAAAACGTTCCGAAGGGAATCTCCGAAGCCAGCCGCACCTTGCGCGCGGCGAGCAGCGCACCCGAGAAAAGGCCCCCGATGATGAAGCCGATCATGAAGGTGACGATCACGCCCTGCCACCCGAGAAAGGCGCCGATCATGCCGAGCATCTTCAGATCGCCGCCGCCCATCGCCTCCTTCTTCGAGAACAACTCCCAGGCGGCGGCGATGAGCCACAAGCTCCCGTAGCCGGCCACGACGCCGAGGGCAGCGGCGACGATGCCCGGGGGAAGCACGAGGCTGAACGCGAGGCCGGTCGCGATGCCCGGCAGGGTGATCGCGTTCGGGAGCAGCTTGTGCTCCAGGTCGATGGCGAAGAGCGCGATCATCGCGCACGCGAACAGAAGCCGCGGGATCAGGATCGGCTCCCATCCGAAAAAGACGAGGTGGAGTAGAAACAGCCCGCCGGTGAAGGCTTCGACGATCGGGTACCGGACCGAGATAGGCGCGCGGCACGCGCGGCAGCGCCCGTGGAGGAGCAGCCAGCCGACGACTGGCAGGTTGTCGTACCAGCGGATCGGCACGCGGCAGGCCGGGCAGAACGAGCCGGGCCAGACGAGCGACTGCCGCCGCGGCAACCGATAGATGACGACGTTCAGGAAGCTCCCAATCGAGAGACCCAGGACCGTGAGGGACAACGGCGCCCACGGAGGACCGGTCACGGCCGTCCCTGCACGATCGGCGGCGGCTCGGACGGCATCGGGTAGAGCGATGACTTCGGAGGCACGGTCAGCGTGCCCCACCACGGGTTCAGCTCGAACGGCACGCCGGTCGGATCGAGCGGGATCCGGCGGACGACGCCGTCGGCGAGGAGCCGCTCCCAGGTCAGCGGTCCCTCGGGGTTCGCCTGCGCGTACTTTTCCAGGATCGGCTCGACGCCATCGATGAAGTCGAGCACGTCGAGCTGCACCAGCCTGCGCTCGGCGGAGCTCTTGATGAAGTCGTTGTCCGACGTCTGCCGGAGATGCTGCCACAGCAACCGCGAGGCCGCGCGTTGCCCGCCCTGCGCGAGCGTCGCGGCCGCAAGGGGTGCCAGCCAGTACGGCGCCCCCGGCTGCGTCGCGGCGCGCTGGAACCACTCCGCGGCCAGGGTGTAGTTGCCGGTGTGCCAGTAGTGCACGAAGGCGATGTCGTGAAAGAACTGCCAGCGGCCGTCCTCTTTGATGCCCTTCTCCAGGAGCGTGATGGCCAGGTCCGGCCGGCCGGCCCCGCCGGGGTACGGCTCAGAGAGAAAGATGGAGCCGAAACGGTACGCGACCGAGAAATGCGGGTCGAGCGATGTGGTCAGGTCCAGGAGCGGGTACAGGAGATCGTAATTCCGGGCCGTCGTGGAGAGCCGCTCGCCGCCGAAGTGCTGAATCGCGCGAATCCAGTACACGTCCGCCGCGAGCGCGTCGAACGAGAGGACGAGGCGCCTGAGCGCCTCGCCGGACCTGACGTACAGGAGGCGATCGGAGACGGTGGCCTGCGGATACTGCCGATCGCGCACGACCTGCACCACGACGATGACGGCGACGAGCACCGCAATCGTCGGACCGGCGACCCACGGCCGCGAGAGCTTATTTGAAGTCACGCCTGGAGAAGATCAGCATCGACAGCACGAGCAGCACGGCGATATAGAGCACCGCGTAGCCGGCGGTCCAGGCCATGTAGCCGAAGGAAACGGAACGACCGTGGACGATGTCCGCCTTGATGTCGAACGGCGCGAGGTTGGGCAGGATGTAGTACAGCGTCCGCGCCAGCCACGCCGCCGGCTTCGACTCGACCACCTGCTCGAAGTTCTTCAGGTCGGCGTTGAAGTGCCCGATGATGTACAGCCCGAAGGTCAGGATCGCCGAGAGCATCGGCGTCGAGAAGGTCGAGAAGAAGAGCGCGATCGCCGTCACGAGCATCAGCTCGAGCAGGATCATCGCGATCGGCTTGAGCAGGTTTGCGTCGAGCGCGGGCGCTTCCCAACGCTCCCGGGCGAGGCCGGTCACCGTGAGGTCGTAATACGCGAGGACCGCGTAGAGCGCCGCCGCCATGACGGCGACGTTGATGAAGAGCGTCAACGCGAGGCCCGCGTACTTGCCGAGAATCAGCTCTTCGCGCCGGACCGGCTTGGAGAGGAGCGCGTAGATGCTGCGGCGCTCCACTTCCTTCGAGACGAGCCCGATGCCGATGAACACGGCGATAAACAGCCCGAAGACCGCGGTCGCCGCCAGCCCGAGATCCTTCATGATCTTGACGTCCTGCCCCGCGGTGAGCTGCCCGATGAGGTAGGACGCGGCCATCAGCAGCACAGCAAAGAACACCAGGTTGTAGAGGACCTTGTCCCGGACCGACTCCTTGAAGACGTTGACCGCGATCTGCGGGACTACCACTGGCGTCCCGCGCCCTGACCGACCTGCCGGACGAACAGATCCTCGAGCGTCTCGCGCATCGGGTTGAGCGACACGAGCCGGCCACCCGCTGCGATGACATCGGCGAGCAGGCGCTCGGGGGATGTGTCGGGAGCGATCTCGAGCGCGTAGCGCCGGTCGGCGATGGCGGTCGCGCGGCGGACGTGCGGGGTAAGCCGCTCGAGCGCCTCCGGGGAGAGACCGCTGACCACCAGTTCCCAGCCACCCACCTTGAACGCGAGTATGTCACCCAGCGCGCCGCTCGCCGTCAGGCGCCCGCCGGAGAGGATCGCGACGCGGCTGCACAGCGCCTCGGCGTCCGCGAGGATGTGCGAGCTGAAAAAGACGGTCCGCCCCTCGTCGCGCAGCCGGAGCATGAGCGCGCGCACCTCGCGCCGTCCGAGCGGATCCAGGCCGGACATCGGCTCGTCGAGAAACACCACTTCCGGGTCGTTAATCAGGGCCTGGGCGATCCCGACGCGCTGCAACATCCCCTTCGAGAACTTCCGGAGCTGAAGCCGGCGCTCCCCGGCGATGCCGACCAGGTCGAGCAGCCGGGCGACGCGCGCTCTCCGGTCGGCCGCGGCAAAGCCGAAGAGGCTCGCGAAATACGAGAGCAGCTCTTCCGCTGTCAGGTAGTCGTAGAAGTACGGGTTTTCCGCCAGGTACCCGATCCGCCGGCGCATCGCGACGTCGCCGACCGGGCGCCCGAGAATCTCCGCGCGTCCTGCGGTCGGATACACCAGCTGCATCAGCAGCTTGAGCGTCGTCGTCTTGCCGGCGCCGTTCGGGCCAAGGAAGCCGAAGATCTCTCCCGAACGGACCTCGAGGCTGAGCCGGTCGAGCGCGCGGTACGGCCGTTTGCGCCAGAACCCGACCGTGTAGTCCTTGGTGAGGTCCTCGGTGAGGATCGCGGCGCTCATGCTGGCTGGCGGCTATCGTTTCGCCTGCTTCAGCTCGTACGCGAGAGCCGCGTCGAAGTACTGCGGTGCGAGTTCTCCCCGGATCACGCGGCCGTTGATGAAGAATGTGGGCGTCGAGCGCACGCCGAGCGCGCCGCCGGACGCGATGTCCGCCTTGACGAGCGGCAGCACCAATGGGTACTGGGCGTTGAAGTCGCTGACGTTGATGCCGCCGACTGTCCGGACCCCCTCCTTCACGGTGTCAGGGGTCAGCGTGGGCTGGTTCGCGAAGAGCCAGTCCTCCATCGCCTCGCGGCGGTTCCGCTTCTCGGCCAGCCGTACCGCGACCGCCGCTTCGCACGCCGCGACGTGCGACCCGCCCGGCGCGTTGAAGTTGCACTCCGGATCGAGCGGGAAGTCCTTGGTGACGAACCGGACCGCGCCCGGATGCGACGCGCGGTACTTCGCCAGGATGCTCTTGTAGTTCTCGTAGGTCCGTCGGCACGGCGGGCACTGGTAGTCGTTGAACTTCACGATCACCACGGCAGCCCCCTCCGCCGGCACGCCGGGATCCATCCTGGGCTGCTCGAGGTACCAGCGCTCGAACTCGGTCTGCTGCTGGCCGGAGGTCGCAGTAGCGGGAGCGGCCTGGGTTGAGGCCGGGACCGCCTCGCGCGGGAAGAAGGCGACCGCGGTCGCGGCCCCCGAGACGAGCAGGATCGCCGCGACGAGCGCGGCCGGGGTCGAGACGAGCGTGCGCAGATCGCGCGCCGCGCGCGCCGGAAGCTGGGACATCGGAAACGTCATGGCTCCGCCTGAAATGAGAAACAGCCCGATGACGGCGACATACGTCGGCACGCACAACGGGCACACGGTTTTGAGGACGACGAACGAGCCGTACGCGAGATACAGCACGACGGCGAGGCCAACGGTCGAGAGCGCGAAGAGGTACGTCGGCACCGTCTCCGGCACCACCAGCGATCGCGGCGCGAAGAGCAGTGCGAGCACGAGGACGAACCAGAGGAGGCCGAGAAGCGCGACCGGCACGCCGGCGAGCGAGCCGTACGGGCTCAGGTACGCCTCGGTGCAGCCCACCGTGGCGCTGACGTCGCAGAAGCTCGTGTAGCCCGGGTGCAGCAGGAGGCGGTAGTGCACCCAGGTCGCGGCGGCGGAGGCGATGAGCCCCAGCAGCGCCAGGCCGAGCAGCCAGCGGCGCGTACGCACGGTCATGACAGCGCTCCGGCTACCGGGCGTCTGCGGCATTTGCGTGTATCTGCGGCTTTGTACCGTTGCCGCCGCGCGGCGTCAAGGTTTCTGACCCCCGCCGGTCATCGACCCGAGCTCGCGGCCCTCCGGCGGCGGGCCGGACTCGGGCATCTTCCCCGCCAGCGTTTGGTTATGCTCGTAGATCGCGCGGCTCGTGTTCGTGCCGAAGAACCGCCCCCCCTCCCCGCGCGTCGGGTCGGCGGTGGCGGCGTAGCCGGCAGCCGGTGTCACGCCGTTGCATGCCGGGCTCGCGTCGATCGGCTTCCCGGTCATGCGAATCACATAGCCCGCTTTCCAGATCTCCGGGGCTGTTGTCAGGTCGGCGGTGAGAAACGCCTCGCCGCTCGTTGGCATCGGGATGCCAAGGCTCGGGAGGTCCGGCGCGTAGCGCTCGGAGCCGCAGACCGACTTGAAGATGGCCTGCGCGCTGTTGATGGCCTGGAGCGCCGTGATAGCCGACGCCTCATCGCCGGCCCGCCGCGCGCCCCGATACCACGGGATCGCGACGGCCAGGATGATCGCGAGGATCGCTATGGCGATCAGCAGCTCGACGAGGGTGAAGCCAGATGGACGGGACAAGTCGTTCCTCGGGCCTCGGACGATTATCCGTGAAATCCGCGAAATCCGCGGCTTCGTGATCCGCGAAATCCGTGGTGGCCTCGTAGAAATCCGTGGCCAAATACGAAGGGCGGAACGTCGGTGGACGTTCCGCCCTTCCCTTCACACCAGCGCCGGAGGTGTCCAGGCCGGCGGTGGCGAAGTTCGTGCCTTACTGGATGATCGTCGCCGGCGCAACAGGCGGGTCAGGAATCGCCGCGCCTGCGCTGTTCTGCCAGATGGATCCGTCGATCGCGAGCGCGAAGGACCGCTGGCCGGTCGAGCCGATCGTCACGGGAACCGCGGTGGCGAACACCGCGCCGACGGTCGCGTTGCCCGCGCAGTCGTTCGGGCCGGCGCCCGCAGCGGCGCCCGGCACGACGTTGACGTTGTACCCGCTCTTGGTCACCGGCTCGGCGGCGGCCAGGTCAGCCGACAAGAAGCCGACCATGTTGAGCATCACATCCTGAAAGGCGCCGTTGCCGCACGAGCTCGAGTACGCCGCCTCACCAGACGAGACGGCCCGCAGCGACCCGATGGCCGACGCCTCGTTGCCCGACATCCGGGCGCGGAGGAGCCCCGGCACCGCGATCGCCGCGATGATGCCGATGATCGCCACGACGATCAGCAGCTCAATGAGGGTGAATCCCTTGTTGTCTTGCATCTTCTTCATCTGTCGCTCCTTCAGAAACCTGTCGGTTGCCAGTTGTCGGTTGTCAGA
>JBOGJB010000570.1:0-5353 GCA_050745085.1 Vicinamibacterales bacterium | reverse complement strand
ACGAAGCGCACGCGATGGCCGAGCGCCGCGTATTTCGCGGCGACGCCCCCGGCCCGTTGGTCGCAGTCGTCCGGGTGCGCCCCGAACGCGATGATGTTGAGCGGCTGCTGCGCCGCCTCCGCGCTCTGCGCTACGGCGAGCCCCGCCAACGCGAAGCGAAGGCGGCCCGCCAGCCTCGCGGGACCAGGGCCACCATCCACCCAGACCAGGCAGCAACCGACCGCGAGGATCCTCAGAACCCTGGCTGTGAGTCTGCGCATGACCGAACCTCGAACCCGAGGATCACGCCGGCGCGCTCGGCCGCCGGCGCGACCTCACGCAGGACATCGCCCGCATGGTCCGCGGCAGACCCGATTCGAACGAAACTCCTGCGGCTGAATCTCACGTGAACGCCTCCCTTAGCACATCAAGGCTCTTGGGGACGGCGGTCGCCGGGTCTTCCTTGCCTTCCATTTCCAGCGACACCCATCCCGTGAAGTTCGCCTTGCGCAGCGTCGCCGCGATACGTTTGTAGTCGAGGTCCAGCGTGTACCACTCGCCGCCGCCGTAGTACGTCTTCGCCTGCACGATCGACGCGAACGGCGCGAGCTTCTCGATTTCGGCGTACGGGTCGACGGGGAAGTTCCCGGTGTCGAGGTTGATGCCCAGCCAGGGGGAGCTGACCGCTTTGTGAATCCTGAGCAGGTTCTCGGTCTTCGTCGTCAGACCCCAGTGATTCTCGAGTGCGAGGAGGACGCCGGCGCGCTCGGCCGCCGGCAGGCAGGCCCGGATGCCATCTGCGCACCACCGAAAGGCGTCTTCGTCGGTGTAACCCTCGATGGGCGGCTCGTCCCCCTTCACCTTCATGAGATCGTCGAACGACGCAATCGTGTTCCAACGCCCCGAGTTGAGGCGGATGCTCGGGATCCCGAGCCGCGAGGCCAGATCGATGCACTTGATCGTGTGGGCGACCGCCTCGTCGCGCTCTTCCGGTTTCGGCGAGATGAAATCCTGGTGGATGGACAGCATCGGCAGGTCGAGCCCGAGGCGAAATGCCGCCTGCTTCAGGCGGTTCACGTACGCCGGCGACTCGTCGGTCATCTGCCGGTGCAGGATCTCGACGCCGTCGAAGCCGAGGCGCGCCGCGTCCTCGATCACATGCTCGACCGGGTACTTCGGCGTTCGAAAATGCCAGTAGGAGTACGTCGAGACCGCCAGCCTGATGCGCGGATGCGCCGAAGGGAAGCGCTGCGGCATTCTGCGGGCCGCCATCGATGCGATCAACGGGGCCGCGCCTGCCTGCAGCGCTCCTCGACGGGATATCGACATGCGTGACGCGCGAGTATAACAGGGCTCCGAGGCCCCGGGCAGCCCGTCAGCGGTTGCCTTGCAGCGCCGTCCCGAGCGACGCCGGCCGCGCCGCGGTACTGGGCGTCTACACGATAGCGGTTCGTGATGAAGTCGTCCTGCCCTTCCTGCATGCCGAAGACCTTGGTCTTGTCGCCCGGCGCGTTCGCGCGGAGCCCTTCGACCTCCATCGAGAACTCTCCGCTGGTGATGGTCTGTGGAAGCAGGTAGCGGACGTGACTGGTCACCTCGTTGAGGCGGAGGCCTTTCCCGGGAATGAACTCCGTCGAGCCGAGGCGCTCGCCCACGGTCTCGCCGTGGATCAGCGGGTCGTACAGCTCGCCTGCGCGGATGAAGCCCACGAGTCTTGAGTTGAATGTCCGCGTCGCCGACCACGCGGACGTGGCCGATTCCTGCGCCATCCGCACGCGCCAGTAGAAGCGCGTCGTCGGCTGGAGGTCCTGGTCCGGCGTGAAGCTCGTCCTGCCGTCGGTGCCTTCGGGGACGACGTGAGAGCGGAAGAGAAGTCGCCCTTGTCTGAGATCTGGAACTCGTAGGTCCGGACGCCGTTCCGGTCAGAGGTGCCGTTCTGCACCGTGAGCGTCGGCCTGAGGGTGGATAGTTGCTCGCCATCCGACGGCGAAGCCAGGACCGGCGCGGTCAGATTCGCGTTTCCCACGGGCGTGGGCGCTGCAGGCGTCTTGTCGCCGCACGCTGCCGAGGCCAGCGCCAGGCTGACAACGCTGATGGCGACCGGGATCTTCCAGATTCTCGACATGGGTCCTCTCTCCTGGGATTTCACTTCTTGACAGGTTTACGTTTTCCACGGATGCGAGCGACGGCGGCGGGGCGCCGGCTGCCGTCGAGCTGGGACGGCCGCACGGCCTCCAGCACGATGATGCTGCGCTGACGCAGCACCACTCCGTTCGACCGACGGGCGGTCCTGAGAAGGTCTGCGATCGTTTCGAAGACTTGCTGGTCCGCGCCGGCCAGTCGGTCCTCGACAGCGTCCGTAAGCATCAGCTCCAATTGCGCGATGGTCAGCGGCTGATCGAAGGAGATCAACGCGCGTCCGTCGGGGAGCGGCACGAGGCTGACGCCCGTCCGCTCTTCCAGGGTGTGGGTGGGATTGACGACGATGACCGCCTTCCGGCCGAACACGACGAGCTCCGCGGGAGGGTGCGGTCGCTTGGCCAGCTCCGGCTGGGCGAGCCGGACGACGGCGCGGCTGAGGTCGGTGTCGACCGACCTGAGCGCCGCGAGGACTTCTTCGGGGAGCGTCAGCGTGACGGCCGACGATCGTCCGAGGAACTTCCGCGGCCGGCCGCGCCGCGGGCGCACGCTTTCGACAATCGAATTCATGATGTGAATGATCGACCGGCCACGGCGTCCGACACCGGGTCCGGCGGAGCCGGAGAATGGCTGGGGTATTTCTATGTATTATTCACAGATTGTCGGTAGAATCAACTGTGAATTTCCGGGTAACGATGACCGGGCACACGCATCGATCGACTCGTGCGCGCACGGTTCGGTGAGAGTTCAGTGACAGGCGGGCGACTTCCTACTTCCTACTTCCTGCTTACTTCAGACTTCGTACTTCGAACTTCGTACTTGAGCCAGAGCTCACAGATTTCCCGTCCTCATGCGGTCCTTCAGAAGGTCCATCGTCCGCCAGCACATGGCGAGGATCGACCAGGTCGTGTTCTGCGTGCCGCCGGACACGAACGGCGCCGCGTCGGCGAGGTACACGTTCGGGACGTCGTGCAGCCGGCAGGAGGCATCGGTCACGGAGGTCTTCGGATCGCGGCCCATCCGCGCCGTGCCGATCTCGTGGATCGACCAGCCCGGAGGATACGGCTCGCGGACGATCCGGATGTCCTCCGCACCGGCGGCCGTCAGCATCTCTTCGAGGCTGTCGGCCATGTCCTTCGCCATCTTCAGCTCGTTGTCGCCGAAGCGGTAGTCGAACCGCAGCACGGGGATGCCCCAGGCGTCCTTGATGTCGGCATCGAGCGTCACGCGGTTCTCCTTGCGCGGCAGCACCTCGCCGAAGCCGCCGAGACCGAAGACCGCGGGATAGTACCTGCGGACATTTGACTTGAACGCCTTGCCGAATCCGGGGATGTCGTGCGCCATGCCCGGATACTCGGCGCATCCGCCGCCGCCCTGGAAGTGGTACCCGCGAATGAAGTCAGGGTGACGGCCCGTCACGTTCCGGAAACGCGGCACGTAGGGCGTTACCGGCCGGCCGTCGTCAAGAGTCGGCTCGGTGCCGATGCGAGAGGGGATGAACCCGCTCCCGCGAATCCCCATGATGTGTTCGCTCAGGTAGCAGCCCAGCAGACCGGACGAGTTGCCCAGCCCGTTCGGGTACGACCGGGACTTCGAGTTCAGGAGAATGCGGGTGGAGTCGAGCGTACCCGCGCCGAGCACGACGACAGGCGCCTTGAAGTCCAGGACCTCGCGCGTCTCCTTGTCGAGCACGCGCACGCCGGTCGCGCGATTCGTCGCCTCGTCCAGGAGCACCTCCGAGACGATCGAGTAGGGCCGCACGGTGAGGTTGCCGGTGTCGCGCGCCGGATAGATCAGAGCTGTGGGGGAGTGGAAGCTGGCATTGATGTCGCAGCCGCGCCCGCATCGCCCGCGGCCCACGCACCGCATCCGATACTTGTTCATGACGCCGTCGGTCGTGACGCCGGCGCGTCCCGGGATGTAGTGCCGGCCCATCGGCTGGATGGCCCGTTTGAACGCGACCTCGACGCACGTGAGCTTCGACGGACGCTGAAAGACACCGTCCGGGACCTGCTCGAGGCCCTCCGTCGTGCCGGAGCAGCCGAGCAGCACGTCAACCTTGTCGTAGTACGGCTTCACGTCCTCGTACGAGATCGGCCAGTCGACGTCGTA
Source organism: Vicinamibacterales bacterium (assembly GCA_050745085.1). Taxonomy (GTDB): domain Bacteria; phylum Acidobacteriota; class Vicinamibacteria; order Vicinamibacterales; family 2-12-FULL-66-21; genus DATAEE01. The sequence continues at coordinate 1,123 of JBOGJB010000570.1, read as the reverse complement.
GCCGTCACGGCTCGCCGCCTTGAACTGCAGCGGGCCGTAGCGCAGCGCGCCGCGTCCCCAGAAGTTCGTCCGTCCGCCGAGGACTCGCGCGCGCACCCAGCTGTAGGGTGTGCCGGTCGTCGGATGCTCTTTCTCGTCGACGACCCAGTTGCGGGTGAACGTGTTGCTCGCGTATGAGGCCAGCTTCTTGTACTTCGCGAACGTCGGGCTGCTCCCGTACGGCCGGTCGAGGAAGCTGTACTCGGCCACGCCGATCGCGCGCTCGCCGGGCGGAAGGCGGTGGCGCCGCATCGACTGGTACGGCCACTCCATCGTCCGGTATTCCTTCTGCCAGTCGAGCATCCGGCCCGCCTCGAGCAGTAACACTTTGATTCCCGCAGTGGCAAGCTGGAAGGCCGCCATCCCGCCGGCGGCGCCGCTTCCGACGACGATGACGTCCCAGCGCGCGGTGCCTGGCTTGATCGACGCGGCCAGCCGCTTCGATTCGTCGGTGATGTTGGAGAGGTCGAGCGAGAGCGTGCGGTCGGTCTGCATCTCTCTCGGGTCCTTGGTCCCTGGTCTCGTAGGTCTCCGATCCGTAGAGTCCCTAGTCCCTAGTCCCCAGTCCCTACAGCGTCAGGTGCTTCTGCCCGCAGTGCGGGCAGTCCTTGCCATCCTCGGTCTGGCAGCCGACGAATGCGGCGAGGAGCTGGTTGCCCTTGTAGCGCAGCTCCTTGTGAATGCCGATCTCCGACGTGTAGTAGCCGTGGATCGTGGCGTGCTTCGTCATTACGAAGAAGGTCTCGACGGGCGTGGTCGGCTGTAGCTCGTTGTGGCTGATCGCGGTGACGAGCGCCTCCACCTGCGCCGGCTGGAGCCGCGCGAACGGCGCGCCGAATCGCGCGCTGGCCTCTTCATCAAGCTCCATAAGTCCGCCGAGCCACTGCAGCTTCACCGCATCGTCTGCCTCGCTGAGCAGCAGATCGATGTAGTCCGCCACGCGCGCTTCCTTCGCGCCAGGCGAGCGATCGTCGGCTGGAATGATCGTGTCGACGAGCGTCTCGAGCGTCGCGTACTGCGTGGACGAGAGCACGAGCAGGCTCGGCGGCGCCTTCGTGTCCTGCAGTCGCGCGAAGGCGAGCAG
>JBOGJB010000569.1:0-2735 GCA_050745085.1 Vicinamibacterales bacterium | reverse complement strand
ACTGGGCGCTTGTTTTTATGCTGGTTGGGCTGGTTTCCGCCGCGCTTGGTTTATCGACCGTCGCGGGCGCGTCGTTTGCTGTCGCGAAGATTCTGGCAGGGTTGTTCCTGCTGTTGTTCCTGAACTTCCTCGTCCTCGGGCTGACGGCGTATCGGAAGATTACAAACTAGGCGGGCCCAGGAGGCCCGCCCTATGCGCGTATAATCGCGCCCGATGGACCGCCGCCGGTTCCTGACGACGCTCGGCGCCGCGGCTCTGCCGATCCGGGGTCTCGGCGCCGCGCGGCGTGATCGTCAGCTCCGCGTTGACGGCGCGCGCCTCCGATCCCAGATTGAGCGCCTAAGCGAGTTCGGCCGCCCCCCAGGCGGGGCGTTCGCCGACGGCGTCAGCCGGATCGCCTACACCGACGCCGACGTCAACGCGCGTGCGTACGTCATGTCGCTGATGCGCGAGGCCGGACTCTTCCCCTATGTCGATCCGGCCGGCAACATCTTTGCCAGCGTCTCACGAACACGGGACAGCATCGTCCGCGGATCCGATCGGCCGATTCTCTTCGGCTCGCATATCGATTCGGTCCCAAGCGGCGGAAACTTCGACGGCGACCTCGGTTCGCTCGCCGCTATCGAAGCGGTGCGCACGCTGCACGCGGCCGGAGTCCGGACGCGGCATCCGCTCGAGGTCGTCGTGTGGGCCGAGGAAGAAGGATCGGCCTACGGCCGGAGCCTCTCGGGGAGTCGCGCGGTAGCCGGCGAGTTTCCGTGGAGCGAGCTGGATCTCGTCGTCAACGGCGTCAGCAAGGCGGACGCCATCCGTCGGATCGGCGGCGACCCGTTGCGACTGGAACAGGCGCGCCGCAAGCCGGAGGACTTCCATGCGTACCTCGAGCTGCACATCGAGCAGGGCGGCACGCTCGAGCGCGCCCGCCTTCCGATCGGCGTCGTCGAAGGGATCGTCTCGATCGAGCGCTACGACGTGACCGTGCGCGGCTTCGCGAACCATGCGGGGACGACGCCGATGGGCGAGCGGCAGGACGCGCTCGTCGCCGCGTCGCAGTTGATTCTGGCGATCCGGGAGATCGTCACGCGCGAGCCGGGCCGGCAGGTCGGCACGGTCGGCAAGCTGGAGGTCTCGCCCAACGCGACGAACGTCGTCCCCGGCGTTGTGACGCACACGATCGACCTGCGCGACCTGGACGGCGCGAAGCTCGGGCGCCTCGCGGAAGAAATCCGCGGCCGCGCGCGCGAGATCGCCGCGGCCACGCGAACCGAGATCGCGATCACCCGCGTCACCCACCACGACGCCGCGCTCGCGGCGCCCGCGATGCAGGACGCGGTCGCGCGCGCCGCCGACACACTCGGCCTTCGCTGGACGGGCATGCCGAGCGGCGCCGGGCACGATGCGCAGATGGCGGCGCGGCTTTGTCCCATGGGCATGATCTTTGTCCCGAGTGCCGGCGGCATCAGCCACTCGCCGCGCGAGCTGACGGCATGGGACGATTGCACGCGGGGGGCCGACGTGCTCCTTCAGACCGTCCTCGTCGTCGATCAGATGGCACGTCCGTTGCTCTAAGGTCAACCGGAGGAGCCCACATGTTTCCGATCGGCGATGACGACGTCCAAGGCGGAGGCAGAGCCCCGCTGGTCACGTGGGGCTTGATCGCATTGAACGTCGTCGCGTGGCTGCTCGAGCTGGGCCAGGGCTCGGAGGGGGCGCTCCAGTCGTTTGTCGAGGCCTGGGGCGTCGTCCCGCGGGAATACAGCGCGGGCAGGGATCTGCCACCGGCGATTCCGCTACCCTTCTGGACCACGACGATCACGTCCATGTTTCTGCACGGCGGGTGGATGCACCTCGGCGGGAACATGCTCTACCTGTGGATCTTCGGCGACAACCTCGAGAAGGTGATGGGACACCTTCGGTTCCTCCTCTTTTATGTGATCTGTGGGATCGCCGCGGCCGCGACGCACATCCTGTTCAACTCTAATTCCATGATTCCTACCGTCGGGGCATCGGGTGCGATCAGTGGAGTGCTGGGCGGCTACCTGCTGTTGTTCCCGCGCAACCGCGTGCGCGTGCTGACGCGCGGCGGCGTGGCCCACGTGCCGGCGATCGTCGTCCTCGGGCTGTGGATCGTCATCCAGTTCATCAGCGGGTTCGGCTCTGTCGCCGACACGGGGGAAACAGGGGGCGTTGCCTACCTGGCGCACATCGGCGGGTTCGTAGCCGGCCTCGTGCTGGTGAAGTTGTTCGCGGCGGGCGCGCGACCCGCTTACGCGTAGCTCCCGCGCCCTGGAAGCTCGTTCCAACCCCGGGCGCGCTGGCCGCCGCGCCCGACTTGCACCCAGAACCCTTGGTCTGCTAGGCTGATCTGTCCGTGGCCGTTCACCGCTCCAGCGAGCCCGCATAGAGACTGATTTCGTTCTTCTTCACCAGCCTCCCGTGGGCGCCAATTCTGCAAACTAGACGCGAGGACAGGAGTTGCCAGTCCGACTCTTCGTAGGAAACCTGCCGTACAGCGCGACCGAATCCGACCTCCGCACGTACTTCTCGGCCGTTGCACCTCCGACGCACATCGCCGTCCCGGTCGATCGAGAGACCGGCCGGCCGCGCGGGTTCGCGTTCATCGAATACGCCGACTCGGCCGCCGCGGCGGAAGCGATCAAGCGTTTCCACGGGCAGCCGTTCCAGGGCCGTCCGCTCTCGGTGAGCGAGGCGCGCGCGCGCGAGGATCGCGGCCC
>JBOGJB010000568.1:0-7891 GCA_050745085.1 Vicinamibacterales bacterium | reverse complement strand
GGGCAGGCGGCGCAGTCGCAGGCGGCCGCGCTCGCGGCGGCGGCGCGGCGGCGCGAGGGGCCGCTCGGGCGGGTTCTTATCCGCGATGGCGCGCAGGTGCACGTCCTGCCGGTCGAGACGATCGACTTCGTCGAAGCGCAGGACGACTACGTAGCCTTCCATGCGGGCGGGAAGAGCTACTTGAAAGAGCAGACGCTGGCCGAGCTGGAGTCGCGCCTCGACCCGGCGCGGTTCGTCCGCGTACACCGGTCATTCATCGTCAACGTCGAACGCATCGCGCGCGTCGAGCTGTACGCCAAGGACAGCCGCATCGCCATCCTGCGCGACGGCAGGAAGCTCCCCGTCAGCCGGGCGGGTTACGCCCGGTTGCAGTCACTCCTCTAAGCGGGTTCTTGCGGGCGGTGCCGTCTTGCGGTATGGTTTAATCGTTTAATTAAATCGTATGGCCAAGGCTGCGACGGGCAAGGCGGCGCGAGCAGGGCGGGCGCCGGCCGCGCGGGACGAGCGTACCGAACAGCGCATCCTCGAAGCGGCGCACGGGGTGTTCGTCCGGCGCGGAACCGCCGGGGCCCGCATGCAGGAAATGGCGCAGGAGGCGGGCGTCAACCAGGCGCTGCTGCACTACTACTTCCGGAGCAAAGATCGGCTGGCGGAGGCGGTGTTCCGGCGCGCCGCCGCCGAGCTCCTGCCGCGGGTGATCGCGGTGCTGGGCTCGGATGCGGTGATTGAGGAGAAGGTCGCGCGGGTGGTGGAGCTGGAGCTCGATCACCTGCTCCGCGCGCCGTTTCTCCCCGGCTATCTGATTAGCGAGCTGCATCACCACCCGGAGCGCGTGCCGCAACTCATCTCGGCGATCACCGGCCTGTCGCCGGGGGACATCGCCTCGAAAGTGTTCGGAAAGCTGCGGGCGCAGATCGCCGAGCGCGTCGATGCCGGCACGATGCGACCGATCACGCCCGACCAGTTCGTCGTGAATCTGCTCGCGCTCTGCGTGTTTCCTTTCGCCGCCCGCCCGATGCTGATGGCGCTCTTGGGGATCGATCAAAAAGGGTTCGAGCGGTTCATCGAGCGGCGCCGGACCGAGCTCAGCCCGTTTTTTCTGAAGGCCCTGCGTCCATGACAGCCAGACTTCTCTTGCCGGTCCTGATACTGGTCCTCTGGGCGCACGCACGGGAGGCTGGCGCGGGGCAGCCGGCTGCGCGCGAGCCCGTGCAGCTCGCGGCGCTCCACGAGGAGGCGCGCGCCGCCGACCCGCGCCTTCGCCAGCTCGAGCTCGAGGCCGCGAGATCGGCGCTGCGGCTGCGCAACATCTCGGTCGAGCGCCTGCCGCTCGTGACCGCCCAGGGCCTCGCGCAGTATCAATCCGACGTGCCGACGCCGCCCCCGTTTCTGCCAGGCGGTCAGCCCCTGTTCGTGCCCCCGAAGGAGACGTTTGACTCGTACCTGCGGGTGGAGCAGCGACTGTTCGATCCGTCGATCGCCCCGCGCCTCGCGGTGGAGCAGGCGCAGCTCGCCGAAGCGCAGGCGCGCGTCCAGACGGCGCTCTTCGGGCTGCGGCAGGAAGTGAACGAAGCGTTCTTCGCCGCCGCGCTTCTGCAGGAGCGTCTCGAGGCGGTCTCGACGACGATCCGGGCACTCGAGGTGCTGCTTCGCGATGCCGGCGTCCGCGTACGAGAGCGGACCGCGCTTCCGAGCGAGGCGGCGTCTATCGAGGCGCGGCTGCTGCAGCGCCAACAGGACGAAGCGGAGCTTCGCGCCGATCGCCGCGCCGCGCTGGCGCGCCTGACTGCGCTCACTCGTCGGCCGCTCGTCGGGGACGAGGCGCTGGCGCTGCCCGATCTCGGCCGCGCCGTCCTGCGGGCGCGCGGCGACCTCCCGACGCTGCGCGCGCGGCCGGAGTACGAGCAGTTCGCGCGCACCCGCGAGCGGCTGGACCGGCAGCGCGGCGCCGCAGCCGCGCAGGAGCGGCCGCGCGTGTCGGTGTTCGGGCGCCTCGGCTACGGCAAGCCGGGGCTGAACTTCATCCTCGACGAGTTCGACACCTACTGGCTCGCGGGCGTGCAGGTGCAGTGGACGCCGTGGACCTGGGGCACGGCGGCTCGGGAGCGCGAGACGCTCGCCCTCCAGCAGCGGATCGTCGAGGCGGACGAAGCGGCGTTCACCCAAGGCGTCGAGCGCGCGGTTCAAAGCGATCTCGCCGACCTCGATCGGCTCGACGGCGCTCTCGCGATGGACGACCGCATCGTCTCGCTCCGCGAGTCGGTCGACCGAGAGACTCGGCTGCGGTTCGACGAGCGGGTCGCGACCGTCGCGGAGTACCTGGACCGGAGCAACGAGCTGCTCGAGGCGCAGCTCGCGCGCGCGCGGCATCGCGTCGAGCGGGCGCAGGCACGGGCGCGGTTCCTGACGATGGTGGGGTTGGAGGTGCGGTGATGCGCGCTGTGTTGATCCTGTTCGCGCTTGCCGCCGGCTGCGCGCGCGAGCCCCAGCCCGACGCCTTCGGCAACGTCGAGGCGACCGAGGTGGTCGTGGGGGCGGAGGCAAGCGGTCGGCTCGTTTCATTCAGCGTCAACGACGGCGACAGGCTGGCGGCCGAGGCGATGGTCGGCGCGATCGATCGGACCCAGCTCGAACTGCAGCGCGAGCAGCTGTCGGCGCAGCGCTCCGCCACCGCGTCGCGGGTCACCGAGATCGAACAGCAGATCGAGGCGCTCCAGGCCGAGCGCGAGGCGGCCAGAGCGCAGCGGGCCGCGCTCGACGCGCAGCACGAGATCGCCGAGCGCGCGTATGAGCGCGTCCGGCGGCTCTACGCGCAGCAGGCGGCGACGGCGCCGCAGCTCGACCAGGCCGAGCGGGAGGTCCGGACGCTCGCCGAGCAGATCAAGGCGCAGGACCGGCAGATCGCGGCCCGGGGGCAGCAGATCGACGCCGCCCGTGCGCAGCAGCGGACCGTACGCCAGCAGGTCGCGGCCGCCGACGCACAGGTCGAGCAGATCGGCGATCGCATCCGCAAGAGCGCGGTCGTCAACCCGATGGCCGGCACCGTGCTCGCGGCCTACGCGAAGGCGGGGGAATTCGTGCAGCAGGGACAGCCGCTCTACAAGATTGCCAACCTCGAGTCGGTCGAGGTGCGGGCCTACGTGGCCGAGACGCAGCTGGCGCGCGTGCGCCTCGGCCAGACGGCCCTGGTCACCGTCGACGCCGGCAAGGACGAGCGCCGAACGATATCGGGGTTGGTGTCGTGGATATCGTCCGAGGCGGAGTTCACGCCGACGCCGATTCAGACACGCGATGAGCGCGCGGACCTCGTCTACGCTGTCAAGATCCGCGTCGCCAACGAAGGGGGCCTGCTGAAGATCGGTATGCCCGCCGACGTGCACTTCCCGTCCACCGGAACCCCAGGAACCCCAGGAACCCCAGGAACCCCAGGAACCCCAGGAACCCCTCCCAGATGACGACCGCCGTCGCCGTCGATGGCCTCGTCAAACGCTTCAGCGGGACGACCGCGCTCGACGGCGTGTCGTTCTCCGTCGGAGCCGGCGAGCTCGTCGGGTTCATCGGCCCGGACGGCGCCGGGAAGACCACGCTCTTTCGCATTCTCGCGACGCTGATGCTGCCCGATGCCGGCGCCGCCCTCGTCCTCGGACTGGACGTCATCAAGGACCTCCGTGCGCTGCGGCGGCGCATCGGGTACATGCCGGGCCGCTTCTCGCTGTACCCCGACCTGAGCGTGGAGGAAAACGTTCGATTCTTCGCCTCCGTCTTCGGCAGCACGCTCGAGCGGGAGCAGGACCAGATCGCCCCGATCTACCGTCAGCTCGAGCCGTTCAAGGATCGCCGCGCGGCGGCGCTGTCGGGCGGGATGAAGCAAAAGCTCGCGCTCTGCTGCGCGCTGGTCCACCGGCCGGAGATCCTGCTCCTCGACGAGCCGACGACCGGCGTCGACGCGGTCTCGCGGCGCGAGTTCTGGGACCTCCTCGCCCGCCTGAAGGCGTCCGGGCTGACGATCGTCGTCTCGACGCCGTACATGGACGAAGCGAACCGCTGCGATCGCGTGGCGCTCATCCAGCGCGGCCGCATCCTTGCGATCGACGCGCCGGACGCGATCATCCGGTCGTTCGAGCGCACGCTTTTCGGCGTTCGCCTAGAGGATCGCTACCGCGCGCTGCTGGCGCTGCGCGAGTACCCGCACGCCGCTACGGTGTATCCCTTCGGCGAAACGCTGCACTACACCGACGCGCGCGACGACGTATCGGCGGAACAGATCGCGCGGGAGCTGGTCGCGTTCCTCCGAACGCACGGCTTTTCCCAGGCCGCGGTCGAGGAGATTCCAGCGACCGTCGAGGACACGTTCATGGCGCGTATGGGGGCCCCGGAAGGGGAGCGCACGGCGTGAACAACCAGTTCGCGATCGAGGCGAGGGATCTGACGCGCACGTTCGGCGCGTTCACCGCCGTCGATCGCATCACGTTCGACGTGCGCATGGGGGAGGTGTTCGGCTTCCTCGGCGCCAACGGCGCTGGCAAGACCACAGCCATTCGCATGCTGACGGGGCTGCTGGCGCCGAGCCGCGGGCGCGCCACCGTGGCGGGGCACGATATCGCGACCGAGAGCGAGGCGGTCAAGCGCAACATCGGCTACATGAGCCAGCGGTTCTCGCTGTACGAAGATCTCACCGTCGTCGAGAACATCCGGCTGTACGGCGGGATCTACGATCTCGACGCGCGCGAGATTCACGCGCGGACCGATCGGATGCTCCGCCGCCTTGGTCTGGAGCACGCGGCCTCCGAGCTCGTCCGATCAATCCCGCTCGGGTGGCGCCAGAAGCTCGCGTTCTCTGTCGCGCTCCTCCACGAGCCGCGCGTCGTCTTTCTGGACGAGCCGACGAGCGGGGTCGATCCGATCACACGCCGCCAGTTCTGGGAGTTGATCTACGAAACCGCGTCCGCGGGGACGACGGTGCTCGTCACCACGCACTACATGGACGAGGCGGAGTACTGCGGCCGGATCTCCATCATGGTCGCCGGGCGGATTGCCGCGCTCGGCGCGCCGGCAGAGCTGAAGCGGGAGTTCGGCGCCGATTCGATCGACGAGCTGTTCGTGCGGCTGGCGCGGCCGGCTGCCGCGGGCGCGGTCACGATGACCGGGGAGCGCCGGAGATGAGTGCCCTCGTCGGCCTCCTGCGGAAGGAGGCGTATCACATCCGGCGCGACCGTCGCACCCTGGCCGTCATCATCTTCATGCCGGTCGTGCAGGTGATCCTCTTCGGCTTCGCCATCCGGACCGACGTGAAGGACATCCGCCTGGCGATCGTCGATCCGGCGCCGGACCACGCGACGCTGGCGCTCCGTGCCTGGTTCGCGGCGACGGACAACTTCCGGCTGGCGACGGTGGTGCCGCGCGTCGCCGACCTCGAGCCGCTCTTCCGGCGGGGCCGCGCGCAGGAGGCGATCGTCTTCGCGCCGGGCTTCGCCGAGCGGCTCGCGCGCGGTCTGCCCGCCGGCCTGCTGATCATCACCGACGCCACCGAGCCGAACACCGGCAGCACGGCGCAGAGCTACGCGCTCGCTGTCATTCAGGCCTACGAGCGGGAGCTCGGCGGCCGGCCATCGGGCGTGCGCATCGTGCCCGCGGTCCGCATGCGGTTCAACCCGACCCGCGAAAGCTCGAACCTGTTCGTGCCCGGCCTGATGGCATTCGTGCTCACGATCATCTCGGCCCTCATGACCGCGATCTCGCTGACCCGCGAGAAGGAGACCGGGACGCTGGAAGCGCTGCTCGTGTCGCCGCTTCGCCCGTGGCAGATCATCGTGGGCAAAGTGGCGCCCTATCTCGTGGTCGGCTTCGTGAGCGTGTTGCTCGTGATCCTCGAGGCACGTGTCATCTTCGACGTGCCGCTGCGCGGGAGTCTCGTGCTGCTCCTTGCGGAGGGCCTGTTGTTCATCCTCGTCTCGCTCTCGCTCGGCATTCTCATCTCTGCGCGGACCTCGTCCCAGCGGGTGGCGATGATGGGGGCGATGATCGGGACGATGCTGCCGACGATGCTGCTGTCCGGCTTCATCTTCCCGATCGACAGCATGCCGTTCCCGCTCCAGGTCGTGTCGAACGTCGTCCCCGCGAGGTGGTTCGTGCAGATCGCGCGGAGCATCATGCTGAAAGGGGTCGGCCTCGCGTACCTGTGGGAGGAGACGCTCATCCTGCTCGGGATGGCGCTCGTTCTGCTGACCGTCAGCACGCGGTCCTTCTCGGAACGGCTGGCCTGACGTGCGCCGCATCCTGGCGCTCGCCCGGGCTGAAGTCCTGCACGTCGTCCGCGATCGGGCGACGCTCGCCCAGGTCTTCATGGTGCCGATCATCCAACTCCTCGTGCTCTCCAACGCCGCCACGTTCGCGATTCGCGATACGCCCACCTACGTCGTTGATTTCGATCGGACGAGCACGTCGCGGGGCCTCGTGACCCGCTTTGGCGCGTCCGGTCATTTCCGAATCGTCGAGCAGTCGGCGTCGCCGGATCTCGCGGACGAGGCGCTGCTCGACGGAAGCGTGACGATGGTTCTCACGATCCCCGACGACTTCGAGTCCTCCCTCGTGAGGACCGGCGCGGCGCCCGTGCAGATCGTCGTGAACGCGGAGAAAGGGTCGGCGGCCGGCATCGTGCAGGCCTACGCGGGCCGGATCCTCGCCGCCTACTCCGCCGAGCTGACGCCCTTGCTGCGCCCCTCCGCCCGCACGGTCCGGATGGACTCAGCCGCGCCGCCCCCCGCGCGCGGCGCCCCGCGGATCGACGTCCGCGTGCGGAGCTGGTACAACCCGACACTGGACTACCGGCACTACATGGTGCCTGGCATCCTGGTGTCGCTCGTGACGCTCATCGGCACGCTGCTGACGTCGCAGAACATCGCGCGCGAGAAAGAGCTGGGCACGCTCGAGCAGCTGAACGTCACACCGATCAGTCGCGGTCAGTTCATCGCCGCCAAGCTCCTCCCGTTCTGGGCGCTGGCGTTGATCGACTTCTCCATCGGCCTGACGGTCGGCTGGCTCGTGTTCGACATCCCGATTCGCGGCAGTCTGCTGCTGCTGTTCTCGGTCGCCGCGATCTATCTCGTCGTGGCGCTGGCGATCGGGCTGTGGGTGTCCACCGTGGTGGATACGCAGCAGCAGGCGATGTTCGTGACGTTCTTCGTGATGATGGTGTATCTGCTGATGAGCGGCCTGTTCACCCCGATCGACAGCATGCCGCGCTGGGTGCAGATCCTCTCGGAGTTCACGCCGGTGCGGCACTTCGTCCAGATCTCGCGCGCGATCCTGGTCAAGGGGGCCGGCCTCGCGGAGATCGCGCGGCCGCTCGTCATTCTCGTCATCTACGCGGCCGTGATGCTGACCGTGGCGGTTCGGCAGTACTCGAAACGGACAGCGTAGGCCCGGTCTTCAGGCCGGGCGTGCCGGGTTCATCCGGACGTTGGGGTGGTCCCGCGACGCCCGACCTGAAGGTCGGCCCTACTCGGTTCGCAGCGCCACAACCGGATCCACCCGCGTCGCCCGTCGCGCCGGGATATCCGCGGCGACGACCGCGACCACGAGCAGCGTCGCGGCCGCGCCAGCGGCGATCAGTGGATTGGTCGCGCTCGTCCCGAAGAGAGCGCTCTCGACGAGCGGGCCGAGGAGCCGCGCAGCGAGCGCCCCGGCGAGGATCCCGACCAGCGTGACGCCGAGCATCTGCCCGAGCACGATCCGCCGGACCGCCGACGGCGTCGCGCCGAGCGCCATCCGGATCCCGAACTCACGCGTGCGGCGGGCCGCGCCGTACGCCGCCACACCGTAGATGCCGACGCTCGCGAGGAGCAGCGCCGCGGCGCCGCAGACGCCGACGAGCGTCGCGACGATCCGCTCG
>JBOGJB010000567.1:0-3785 GCA_050745085.1 Vicinamibacterales bacterium | reverse complement strand
CCCGCGGCGAGCGGCGCGGCCCCGGCGGCGGGTGCGACCCCGACGAAGCCGACAGGGGGCAAGGCATGATCGAGGCGCACGCGACGGCGCGCTACGTCCGCACCTCGGCCCAGAAGGCGGGCCTGGTGCTCGATCTCATCCGCGGCAGAAACGTCAACGAGGCGCTCGCGACGCTGCGCTTCGCGCGCAAGTCGGTCGCGCGGGACGTCGAGAAGGTCTTGCGCTCGGCGATCGCCAACGCGCAGCAAAAAGACGGATTCACCGGTGACGTCGACACGCTGTACGTGGCGGCGTGCTACGCCGGCCAGGGTCCGTCGATGAAGCGGGTGCGTCCCGCGCCGATGGGACGCGCGTTCCGCGTCGTCAAACGCACCGCGCACCTGACGGTGCGGGTCGCCGAGCGCGCGTCCGAGGCGTCGGCAGCCCGAGTTGAGACGGGCGACAAAAAGCCTCAGGGTGCGAGGGCGGGCGGTTCCGCGGCCCCGAAAACGCGGTCCACCCGGACCGGACGATCGGCGACCGCCAAGACACGCGGGAAGAGCCCGGCACGCCGGCAGGCCGGTGCGAAAACAAAGAAGACCACTTCGAGGTAGCAGATGGGTCAGAAGGTTCACCCGTATGGGTTCCGCCTGGGCTTCAACAAGACGTGGCGCTCGCGGTGGTACGCCGACCGCGAGTACGCCAAGCTGCTGCACGAGGATCTCAAGCTGCGCAGGGAGCTGAAGTCCCGCTTCTCGCACGCGGGCGTCGCGCGTATCGACATCGAGCGCGCCGCCAACAAGCTGAAGATCGACATCCACACCTCACGCCCGGGCATCATCATCGGGCGGAAGGGGACCGAGGTCGACAAACTCAAGCAGGAGATCCAGAAGCGCACGAGCCGCGAGGTCTTCATCAACATCCAGGAGATCCAGAAGCCGGAGCTCGACGCGCAGCTCATCTCCGAGTCGGTCGCGATGCAGCTCGAGAAGCGGGTGGCGTTCCGCCGCGCGATGCGCAAAGCGGTCGAGTCGGCGCTGCGTTTCGGCGCGCGCGGCATCAAGGTCCGCGTCTCGGGACGGCTGAACGGCGCCGAGATCGCGCGGTCGGAGTGGTACCTGCACGGACAGCTTCCGCTGCAGACGCTCCGCGCCGACATCGACTACGGCCTGGCCGAGGCGAACACGACCTACGGCCAGATCGGCGTCAAGGTCTGGCTGTACAAGGGTGAGCGTCTGACACCGAGGGTGGGACGGGAAGAGGATTATCGGACGCCGAGGAGAGCGCCGAGGGCGTAATCAGGATCTAGCCAATGTTGATGCCGAAGAAGGTCAAGTACCGGAAGCAGCAGCGCGGCCGCATGGCCGGTAAGGCGTGGCGCGGCTCCGACGTGTCGTTCGGCGACTACGGGCTGAAGGCGCTCGAGCCGTGCTGGCTGACCGACCGCCAGATCGAAGCGGCGCGCGTAGCCATCTCGCGGTTCATCAAGCGCGGCGGGAAGGTGTGGATCCGGGTGTTCCCGGACAAGCCGATTACCAAGAAGCCGCAGGAAACCCGCATGGGCAAGGGCAAGGGGGCGCCGGAGCAGTGGGTCGCCGTCGTCCGGCCCGGCCGGGTGCTGTTCGAGATGGAAGGCGTCACCGAGACCGAGGCGCGTCAGGCGATGCGACGGGCGGGAGCGAAGCTGCCGATCCGGACGAAGTTCGCGACCCGGTTCGCCCAGGAGAGGGCCGAATGACGAAAGTGGCGGACTTCCGCGATCTGGGGGTCGAGGAGCTCGCGCTGCGCGCGAAGGATCTCGACGATCAGCTCTTCCGCCTCCGGCTGCAGAAATCGATGGGACAGATCGAGGCGGCCAACAAGGTGCGCGCCGTCCGGCGCGACCTCGCGCGCGTGAAGACCGTGCTGCGCGAAAAACAAAAGGTGTAGCGCGGAGCTCTGAGGCCCCGCGAGAGAGATTATGGCCAGCAAATCGGAAGTCGTCGGCGTCGTCGTCAGCGACAAGATGGACCGGACCGTCGTGGTGGCCGTCGAGCGGCAGGTGCGCCACGGCGTGTACGGGAAGCAGCAGCGACGAACGTCAAAGTTCATGGCGCACAACGAAGGGAACGAGGCGAAGGTCGGGGACCGCGTCGCCATCGTCGAGAGCCGTCCGGTGAGCCGCCGGAAGCGGTGGACCGTGACGCGCGTCGTCGGGAAGGCGCAGGCGGTCTAGGAGGGCTCCATGATTCAGATGCGATCCATCCTCGACGTCGCCGACAACTCCGGCGCCCGCAAGATCGCGGTCATCAACCCGATCGGCGGCTCGACCGGCCGCTACGCGCGGCTCGGCGACATCATCACCGCCTCGGTCAAGGAAGCGACGCCGGAGTCCAACGTGAAGAAGGGACAGGTCGTGAAGGCGGTGGTCGTGCGCACGCGCAAGGAGCAGCGCCGCCGCGATGGCAGCTACATCCGGTTCGACCGGAACGCGGCCGTGCTCATCAACGACCAGGGCGAGCCGATCGGTACGCGCGTGTTCGGCCCGGTGGCACGCGAGCTGCGCGAGCGGAAGTTCATGAAGATCATCTCGCTCGCACCCGAGGTGCTGTGACATGTCTCGACTCGCAACGCCGATTCGCAAGAACGATAACGTGCTGGTGATCGCCGGGCGCGACCGCGGCAAGAAGGGGCGCGTCCTGCAGGTGCTGCCGGAGAAGAACCGCCTCGTCGTCGAGGGCGTGAACCTCATCAAGCGGCACACGCGGCCGAACCCCCAACGCCAGATCAAAGGGGGCATTGTCGAGCGCGAGGCGTCGATGCACGCCTCGAACGTGCAGCTCGTGTGCCCGGAGTGCGGCGCGCCGACGCGCATCGGCCGCCAGATTCTCGGCGACGGCCGCAAGGTCCGCATCTGCCGCAAGTGCAAGGGAGTGGTCGACAAATGAACCGGCTCAGGGACCGGTATCAGAAGGAGGTCGTGCCCGCGCTCCGCAAGGAGTTCGGCTACACGAATGTCATGGCCGTGCCGCGCCTCCAGAAGATCGTGGTCAACATGGGGCTGGGCGAGGCGACGCAGAACGCGAAGCTTGCCGACGTGGGCTCCGACGAGCTCGGCCGCATCACCGGGCAGAAGCCGGTCGTCACGCGCTCGAAGAAGTCGATCGCGCAGTTCAAGGTCCGTCGAGGCATGCCGATCGGTGCGATGGTGACGCTGCGCGGCGAGCGGATGTACGAGTTCCTCGACCGACTGGTCTCGATCGCGCTGCCGCGCGTCCGCGACTTCAGGGGCGTCTCGCCGAAGGGTTTCGACGGCCGCGGCAATTACACGCTGGGTCTGAAGGACCAGCTCATATTCCCCGAGATCGACTACATGAAGGTCGATAAGGCGAGGGGCATGAACGTCTCGGTCGTGACGACCGCGAAGACCGATCAGGAAGCCCGGAAGCTGCTGCAGCTCATGGGCATGCCGTTCAGGCAGCCTTGAGCCCGCGCGAGGCGCGGGACGGGAGCCCGGCGTAGCCGGGCCCCAAGCGACCCAACGGAGAGCGCCTCGAATGACCGCGAGCGAGCCGCAGGGTGGGGCCCCGCGAGCAGGAGAAGAAGATAGCAATATGGCGACGACTGCAAAGATCGCAAGGGAATCCAAGGTGCTGAAGTACGCGATCCGGCGACGCAACCGGTGCCGGTTGTGCGGCCGCCCGCGCGCCTACATGCGCAAGTTCGCGCTGTGCCGACTGTGCTTCCGGAAGCTGGCGCTTGACGGGGAGATCGCCGGGGTTATCAAGAGCTCATGGTAGGAACGAGGTGCTGAGCACGTAGCACGG
>JBOGJB010000566.1:0-2489 GCA_050745085.1 Vicinamibacterales bacterium | reverse complement strand
CATTGAGCCGCTTCGCGTAGGCGCGAGCGCGTTCGGCCCCGCCCGCGTCGGGCGAGACGATCGTCATGTCGCTCGACCCGAGCTTCGCGAGATACTCGATGATCACCGGCGCCGCGAACAGGTGGTCCACCGGGATGTCGAAGAACCCCTGAATCTGCGCCTTGTGCAGGTCCATCGTGAGGACCCGGTTCGCCCCCGCGGCGCTCAGCAGGTTCGCGACCAGCTTCGCCGAGATCGGCACGCGCGGCTTGTCCTTGCGGTCCTGCCGCGCGTAGCCGTAGTACGGGATCACCGCGGTGATGCGCGACGCCGACGAGCGGCGGAACGCATCGATCATGATGCACAGCTCGACGAGGTGCTGATCGACCGGCGTGCAGGTCGGCTGCACCACGAAGACGTCGGTGCCGCGGATGTTCTCGTCGATCTGGAACGAGACTTCCGTGTCCGCAAAGCGCTGCAGCCGCGCGTGCCCCATCGGCACGCCCAGAAAGTCCGCGATCTCCCGCGCCAGGGCGGGATGCGCGCTGCCGGCGAAGATCTTCATGTTCCCGCGACCCATACGTCGTGACGGCCGTGCACTCGTACTGGTTGGGGCGGAAGGATTCGAACCTTCGAATACGGGATCCAAAGTCCCGCGCCTTACCACTTGGCCACGCCCCACCGAGTGTCGGGCCATATCCACGTGTCCTCGTCGACCATGCGTGCCGAAGATGCGACGTTCAGGCGTGGCCCGCCGGGGCCGTGCAAAACGATAAGTGTATACGATAGCTCCGGTTCCGGGCAAGCCACGGATCGCAACGCCACGGATGTCACGGATCACGAGGCCACGGATTTCGCGGATGTCACGGATCAGGTCGTCAGTCATTCCGTCCGGTTCCGCGACGTCGCGCCCGACCCATGGCGTTCGCGACGTGAGAGCCTGATTCTAAAGGAAGTTGGGAGTCGGTGCTCTACCGGCGAACCGGCGCCGGACGAGATCGCCGCTCGTATTCCGCGCGGTCGAGCGTACGGGTCAGCAGAACGCTCCAGCCTTCCCGGCTGAGGCGTGGCACGGCGGTGGCCGCCTCCCGGCGACCGCGGAACAGCCCGAAGACAGCGGACCCGCTGCCGGACATCGCCGCCGCAATCGCGCCCGCGTCCCGGAGCGCGGACTTCGCCTCAGTGATCTCCGGGTGGCGCCGCGCGATCGGCGGCTCGAGGTCGTTGATCATCTGCGCGGCGCGCGACGGCCACGGGATCGGCAGCACCTGTCGCTCGCGCGCCTGCGCGTAGCCTGCCGCCCGCTCTTCGTCGTACCAGCCGTAGGCCTCGCGCGTCGACACGCCGAAGGGCGGGATCACGAGCACGATCCAGTGCGCCGGCAGATCGACGAGCGGATAGATCTCCTCTCCCGCCCCGAGACCGAGCGCAGTGCCGCCCGTCAGGAAAAAGGCGACGTCGGCGCCGAGCTGCGCGCCGAGCTCGCGGAGATGCGCGACGGGGGGCTGCCCTGCCCAGAGCCGCCCAAGTGCAACCAGCGTCGCGGCCGCGTCGCTGCTGCCGCCTCCGAGCCCCGCCTGCATGGGGATCTGCTTCTCGATCCGGACGTGAACGTCGCGCACCCTGCCACCGAAGCCAAGGGTCTTCCAGAGCATCGCTGCCGCCTGCCACACGAGGTTGTCCTCGTCGAGCGGCACGCCGGGCGTGCGACACGCGATCGAGAACTTCCCGCGGCGCGCGGTGCAGGTGATGGTGTCGAAGAGGGCGACCGACTGAAAGACGGCCCGGAGCTCGTGATACCCGTCCGCGCGCGTGCCGAGCACGCGCAGATCGAGATTCACTTTGGCGTGGGCTCTGGCCCGCACGCTCCGCAGCTTCACGGCTTGTGTCCGAGAGGACCGGCGTCGCGCAGCTCCTCGAGAGTCATCGGCGCGGCGTCGGCCGGCACGTCCACCCCAAAGGTCGCCGGGTCGAGATCCGTATTGATATCGACCTGTGAGAGCCCAACCGATAGATCCGCAGCCGCGCTCGCGCCGGGCTTTGTCCGGACGCGGACCCGGGCCGGGCGATCGCTCACCGACTCCGGATACTCGACCGTGTACGACTCGGCGATGGCCGCCGCGATCCCCCAGCGGCCGCTCCGCCGCCTGAGGTAGACGCTCGTTTTCGATGCGAGCCGGATCATGGCGTGATCGTCGCCGTGCAGGCGTCCGGACACGACCGCCGCGCTTGGCACGCCGCAGCCGTCGAGCGCCGCGGCGAGCGCATCGGGCGCGAGCGGCATGCCGGTCAGCGCTTCAACGACCGCGGCGGGAGACGCGTCGCGCAGCACGCGATTGTCGCGCGGCAGCAGCAGCGTGGCGCGCCCGCCTTCTGAGACGAAGATGAACGCCGGCGCGCCGAACGGCGCGACCCCCTCGAGCCGTACGGCGTCGGGGCGCTCGAGCCCCGCGAGCACGCGGCCGCGCAGCTTCGTCCGCCCCGCCCGTCCCGACAGCGCCAGCTCCGCC
>JBOGJB010000565.1:0-8235 GCA_050745085.1 Vicinamibacterales bacterium | reverse complement strand
GCCTCCCGTAGGAGTCTGGGCCGTGTCGCAGTCCCAGTGTGGCCGACCGCCCTCTCAGGCCGGCTACCGATCGTTGCCTTGGTGAGCCATTACCCCACCAACTAGCTAATCGGACGCGGGCCCCTCTTCAAGCGCCAGGTCTTGCGACCCCGGCTTTGATCTCCACCTGTTCAAAGGCAGGATGTCATGCGGTATTAGCGTCCCTTTCGGGACGTTATCCCCCACTCGAAGGCAGGTCACCCACGTGTTACTCACCCGTTTGCCGCTCTACTCAGGGCCGAAGCCCCTTTCGCGCTCGACTTGCATGTGTTAGGCACGCCGCCAGCGTTGATTCTGAGCCAGGATCAAACTCTCATGTTAAAGATGGTCGCCCTTCGAGTCGCCCGCTCGCGCGGGCTCCCCGGGGTCAACTCGTTAACACAAGACCGAATTGGCTCTTGCGTTGTTCTGTTCAAGTTGTGGATGGCCGTTAGGCCACCCGCTGATTACTCGACGGAGTTTGTGCTTACTGCACGTTCTATCTAGTTTTCAAAGAACCGAGTGCTGTTCCCCTCCGCTTGAGGCGTAAGCCGGCGTCTGGGGAACCTTACGAGACTACTAGTAAGTCCCAAGGCTGTCAAGCCCGTCAATCCGTCTGATCGCCTTCTCGAGCCCTTCCGATCGTCTTCAGACCGTCCACCGCGGCCGTGCCGCCGAACCGTCGGGCTGGCGTGTCGTATCCCTCTCTACGCACGACCTCCGCTACGCCCTGCGCGGGCTTCGCCGCAGCCCAGGTTTCACCCTGGCGGCGGTCGCATCCTTTGCGATCGGGATCGGTTTCAACACGGCGCTCTTCAGCGTCGTCGACGCTGTCCTCTTCCGGCCGCTGCCGGTACGCGCGCCCGACGAGCTCGTCAACATCTACACGTCCGGCAGCGACGGCGACCCGTGGAACACCTCGTTGTACCCCGATTTGCTCGACCTCCGCACCGAGAACGCGGTCTTCACGGACATCGCCGGCTACAGTCCGATGTTCGCCGCGGTCAGCGCCGGCGATCGCACGCGGCTGGCGCTCGGCGAGATCGTCACCGGCAACTATTTTCAGTTCTTTGGCGTCGGCGCCCGGCGTGATCGCGTACTCGGTCTCGCGCCGGACGCGCGAGATCGGCATCAGGATGGCCCTCGGCGCGCCCCAGCGTCAGTGCTCTCGCTCGTCATGCGCCAGGGACTGACGGTGGCGGCGGCCGGGCTGGCGGTCGGCGGCCTGCTGGCGATCGCTGTCACCCGCGCCCTCGCCGGGATGCTGTACGGCGTCAGCCTCGTCGATCCGATCGCCTGGATCGCGGCGGCCGCGGCGCTTCTCGGGTCGGCGACGCTCGCGAACCTGCTGCCCGCTCGTCGCGCCGCCCGCGTGGATCCGTCGGTGGCTCTCCGAACGGAGTAGGAACGACCTTCAGGTCGGGCCTACCGCCGCCACATCACGAAGAAGCTGTCGTTCAGGTACTCGTGTGACGCGACGCGGGTGAAGCCCGCGCGGCGCATCCAGCCCTCCAGCGACGTCAGGCTGTACGCCAGCGATTCGTGCCCCACGGGCCAGTTCTGCGAGAAGTCGATGATGGCGACGCGACCGCCCCGGCGCAAGTACTGCTTGAGGTTCTTGAGGTACGCCGGCTGGCTTTGAATGTGGTGCAGCGTGTCACAGATGAAGATCAGGTCTACCCGCTCGGGCAGCTTCGGATCGTCTGGCGCTCCGAGCACCGTCCGAACATTCTCAATCTTCTGCTCCTTCGCCGAACGATCGACGATGTTCAGCAGCGCGTCGTTAATGTCGATGGCATATACGACGCCGCCTGGCGCGACGGCCTTCGCGATCGGGCGCGTGAACAGGCCTGAACCGGATCCGAGGTCCGCCACCTTCATCCCGGGCTTCACACCGAGCGTCTCGATGACGCGCGGCACCTGCATCCGGGAGACCCGCTCCGCCCCCTCGAGGAACTTCGCGTACCCTTCCGGATCCTGCTGAGGAGACGGCGGTCGTTGCGGTGCGTGCAGGGGCGTCAGAAGAACGATCAGCGCTGCGATGCCCGGCGTGAACCTCACGTTACGCCTCCGTCAGCTTGACGAGATGATTCTGGCGCTGCCCTTTTCGCAGCACGAACAGCCGGCCGCCGATCGCCTGGCTGCGACCGAGCGTGGCCCGTTCGTCAGCCACGCGCTGGTTGTTCACGTACACGCCGCCGCTCTTGATGAGGCGCATGGCTTCGCTCTTCGACGGGGCGAGGCCGGTCGTCACGAGCGCCTGGATGACCGTGAGCCCTTCGTCCGGCCAGCGCAGCTCGGTTGACGGGGCGTCCTCGAACACCGTCAGCGCATCGTCCAGGTTCGCCTGGGTGATGTCGCCGCCGAAGAGAATCGCCGACGCTCGCTCCGCGCGCGCCGTGTGATTCTCGCCGTGCACCAGGCTCGTGGCCTCTCGGGCCAGCGTCCGGTGCGCCTCGCGTTTCTCCGGCGCCCGCTCGACCGCGGCTGCCAGCTCGTCAATCTCCGGCTGCGATCTGAACGTGAAGAACTTCAGGTAGCGGACGACGTCGCGGTCGTCGGTATTCAGCCAGAACTGGTAGAAGCGGAACGGCGAGGTCCGCGCCGGGTCGAGCCACACGGTCCCTGTCTCCGTCTTGCCGAACTTGACGCCGGCGGCAGTCGTGACGAGCGGCAGCACGAGACCGTGCGCCTTCTCGCCGCGCAGCTTGCGAATCAGATCGATGCCCGCCGTGATGTTGCCCCACTGATCGCTGCCGCCGAGCTGCAGCGTGCATCGAAAACGGTCGTAGAGCATGACGAAGTCGTACGCCTGCAGGAGCAGATAGCTGAATTCGGTGTACGAGATGCCTTCCTCCTGATCCAGGCGCCGCTTCACCGACTCCTTCTGCAGCATGTAGTTGACGGTGAAGTGCTTTCCCACGTCGCGCAGGAAGGTCATCATGGCGATCGACGCGAGCCACTCCGCGTTGTCCACGATGCGCGCGGGGTTGCCCGGCTTGTCGAAGTCCAGGAAGCGCGCGAGCTGCCCTTTGATGCCCTCGATGTTCTCCCGGACCTGTTCGACCGAGAGCAGCGAGCGTTCCTGGGTCTTGCCGCTCGGATCGCCGATGAGCCCGGTACCGCCGCCGACGACCGCGATCGGCGAATGTCCGGCGCGCTGCATGCGCGCCAGCGCCATGACGGGCAGGAGCGATCCGACGTGCAGGCTCGACGCGGTCGGATCGAAGCCGATGTAGCCGGAGAGCGATCCGGCGGCGAGCGCGTCGCGCAGCCCTTCGGTGGCGCCGTAAATCATCTCGCGCCACTCGAACTCACGATACAGATCTTGCGGATCGGACATGCAGCGCAGCCCTTCACGGGCCGCCGAACCCAGAAAGTATCACGACTGACCTGCTACCATACCGGTGGCCGCTCATGCCGCAAGAGGGAAGAATCTCCCGCCGCGCGGTGCTCAAGAGAGTGATCGGCGCGGGGGTCGGTCTCGTCGTTGGAGGTGCGGGCTACGGCTACCTCTACGAGCGCCATCGCGTTCAGGTGACGCGGGCGTCGCTCCCGGTATCCGGACTGCCCGATGCGCTCAACGGATTGCGCGTGGGCCTCGTGACCGACACGCACTTCAGCCGCACGGTGCGCGCCGAAGACATCGAAGCCGCGGTCCGCCTGACGCTCGCGGAGCGCCCCGACCTCATCGTTCTCGGCGGCGACTACGTCACGTGGGGCGGGGATTCCGGGACGAAAGGCGATCGCGGCTACGTCGGCGGCTCCGCGGAGCTCCTCGCGCCGCTGACGGCGCCGCACGGCGTCTTCGCGGTCCTCGGCAATCACGACGACGACCGCGACATGCCGGAAGCCCTGATCGCG
This sequence comes from Vicinamibacterales bacterium, assembly GCA_050745085.1. Classification (GTDB taxonomy): domain Bacteria; phylum Acidobacteriota; class Vicinamibacteria; order Vicinamibacterales; family 2-12-FULL-66-21; genus DATAEE01. The sequence goes on along the minus strand of JBOGJB010000565.1, from coordinate 4,353 downwards.
AAGGGTTTCACGGTGCTGAGGGACGCGCGGACGAGCGTGACGATTCGCGGCGAGCCGCTCGAGATTGCGGGCATCCGCTACTGGACGCGCCGCGTCGAGCACATCGCGCGCGTCCTGCGCGGCGCGACCGGGACGACCGTGCTCCTCGCGCACGATCCACGGCGGCTGTCCGAAGCTGCGGCGCTCAACGTCGGCGCCGTCCTCTCGGGGCACACCCACGGCGGTCAGATCGTCGTGCCGGGGTTCGGCCCCCTCGCCGCGCGCCGGTTTCCCGTGGTCGCCGGCGCGGGCCGGCAGGAAAACACGTCCATCTTTGTGAGCCGGGGCATCGGCACGGTCTACGTCCCGGTCCGCCTCAACTGCCCACCCGAAATCGCAATTGTGACCTTGGAATCGCGCTCGATCCCGCCTGTTTGATTGACACAACACATTATTTTGATATCAAAATATGCATGGCTGAGTCTGGCTTCTGGTGGCCGCGCCTCTGGCGCTGGGCCGCAGTAAACGCCTTCTTCGTGGGCAGTTTCGTCCTCGTGACGGGCCGTACCGATCTGCCGTGGATGTGGGCCTACCTCATCATCTGGGCAGGCATTCTGACGTACGCCTTTTTCGTCCTCGACCCTGATCTGCGACGGGAGCGGTTCCGGCCGGGCGGCCCCACCGCGGACCCGATCGCGCTCGCCTTGATGCGGCTCTCGGCGCTCGCGACGATGATTGTTGCGCTGCTCGACGTCGGTCGCTTTCATTGGAGCGACAACCTGCCGCGGATCTGGCACGTGGTCGGGCTCGTCCTGTTCGCGGTGGGCGCCTGGCTCCCGATGCGCTCGATGTCGGTCAACCGGTTCTTCTCGCCGGTCGTCCGCGTGCAGCGCGAACGCGGTCACCGGGTCGTCGATCGCGGCCCTTATGCCGTTGTGCGCCATCCTGGATATGCGGGCATGACGATCCTTGCTGTCGGCGGCGCGCTGCTGCTCGGATCGCTCGTGGCGCTCGTTCCGGCGCTGATTTTCAGCGCGCTCGTGCTGCGACGGGTCGTCTTCGAGGACGCGTTTTTGCAGTGCAACCTGGAAGGCTACCGCGAGTACTCCGAGCGCGTGCGGTTCCGGCTCGTGCCCGGCGTCTGGTGAAGGAAGCGGCGGCCTTCGAGCCGCCATTCGCGTGACGTCAGCATCGTGATTGCCTCCGGATAGATTCGATGCTCCTCCACCAGGATCCGCGCGGAGAGCGACTCCACGGTGTCGTCTTCGAGGACCGGCACGGCCGCCTGCAGGATGATCGGCCCGCCGTCGAGTTTTTCCGTGACGAAGTGGACGGTCGCGCCCGTCACCTTGACGCCATGCGCAAGCGCCTGGCGCTGCGCATCCACGCCTGGAAATGCCGGCAGCAATGAGGGATGAACGTTCAGGACCGCGTTCGGGAACGCCGAGAGGAACGCGCCCCCCAGCAGGCGCATGAAACCGGCGAGGCACACGAGGGTCACGCCGCGCGACTTCAATGCCTCCGTCAGCGAGCTGTCGTAGTCCTGGCGCGTCCGGTGAAGGCGGTGGTCGCAGACGAGCGTCTCGATGCCGGCCGCGAGCGCGCGCGCGAGCCCCTGCGCGTCAGGTCGATTCGAGATGACGACCGCGATCTGCGCGTCGAGGCTGCCGCCGCGAACGGCGTCGATGATCGCCTGCAGGTTGCTCCCGCGGCCTGAGATCAGCACGCCCAGCATGGGGTCAGACCCCGTTTTTTTGTTTCTCGTAAGAGGCATCGTTCTTGCCAGTCTCGGGCCTCGGGCGTGTCACGCGTACGTCACGTCGCGACTCCCGCGTTCGACCTCACCGACGATCCAGGCTCGCTCGCCGGATTGCGTCAATAGATCGACAACGCGTTCGGCATCCTGACGTGCGCAGGCGACGATCAGGCCGACGCCCATATTGAACGTGCGCCGCACGTCATCGAGCGGGATCTGGCCCGAGCGCCGCAGCCACTCGAAGAGCGGCGGAACGCACCACGAGCGCGCGTCGACGCGCGCCGCCAGGCCAGGCGGCAGGATGCGCGGAAGGTTCTCCGTGATTCCGCCGCCGGTGATGTGTGCCATCCCCTTGACGAGTCCCGTCTGCAGCAGCGGCTGCACCGCGCGCAGGTACGACCGGTGCGGCTCGAGCAGCGCGTCCCCCACCGTCCGGCCGATCTCTCCGACGTAGGCGTCCACGGTCAGACCGAGCGTGTCGAAGACGATGCGGCGGGCCAGCGAGTAGCCGTTGGTGTGCAGCCCGGACGACGGCAGCGCGACGAGCGCGTCACCGGCGGCAATCCGTGAACCGTCCACCAGCCGCGCGCGCTCCACGATCCCGATGATGAATCCGGCAAGGTCATACTCGCCCTCCTGATAGAAGCCCGGCATCTCGGCCGTCTCGCCGCCGAGCAGGGCGCAGCCGTTGTCGCGGCATGCCCGCGCTATCCCCTCGAGGATGCGCTCGGCGACGTCCGGGCGAAGACGCCCGGTGGCGAGATAGTCGAGGAAGAAGAGCGGGGACGCCCCCTGGACGAGGATGTCGTTGACGCAGTGGTTGACCAGATCGACACCGACCGTCCGGTGCGAGCCGGCCAGGAACGCAACCTTCAGCTTGGTGCCCACGCCGTCGGCGCTCGCGACGAGCACCGGATCGGTCAGCCCCTGCGGCAAGCGAAAGAGCCCGCCGAAAGAGCCGATCTCGGAGAGCACGCCGGGCGTAAACGTGCTTCGCGCGAGGGCGCGGATGCGCCGGACCACCTCGTTGCCGGCCTCGATATCGACGCCCGACTGCTTGTAGTCCATTCTTTTATCTGCCGTGGGGCCCCACCCCCACGGCCTCCCACGCCTCGCTGTCGCTCGGCGCGCTGATTCCAACGTCAGCCCGGAATCCGTTCATCGGCGGGGCCCCACACCCCACGGCCTGCCGCGCGCTAGAACTCGAGCTTGCCGATGAGCGTGGCGGCGACGCGCCTCGAGGCGGAGCCTTCTGCCGCCTGCCAGTACGCGCGGCGGACGGTCACGAAGAATCGCTCCTCCTCGTAGTGCTCCTCGAGCATGTCGAAGGCTTCCGCGAGAAGCGCGGAGGCCTCGGCCAGGTCGGCGCGCGACGCGAGCCAGCGAAGCATGAGCGCCGGATTGCGAATCGCGACCGTGCCGACGGCGAGCGCGATCGGCGCGCGCGCCGGGTCGCGGGAAGGAATCCCCGCGTCGAAGAGCGCGGTCAGCGCGTCGGTGTTCCCCGCGACAGCCACGGCGGCCAGTCCGCTCGCCGCGCTCCTCAGGAGCTCCTGATAACCGACCTCCTTCACCGAAAACCGCAAGGTCTCGATCAGGTACCCGACGTGCGACCCGCAGTTGACGCCGAGGAGGCAGATGCCGGCGGCGATCGTCGGCTGCACGTTGCGCGGCGCCGTGCGCTGGATAGCCGCCAACGTCTCCAGCCCTTTCTTGTCCCCGATCTTCCCGATCGCCACGGCCGCATCATCCTGCAGCGGGCCGCCTGCCGTGGCGACCTTGGCGATCTCGGGCAGCGCGTACGTCGCCTTGTGGTCGCCCAACGCTTCGATCGCGATGCTCCTGAAGAAGTCTTGTCCGCGGGTCACCGCCTGGCGCATCACGTTCTGGACGTTGTCCAGACCGGTCCGGCTGAAGCCGGACGCCACGGATGTCATCGACGCCGCGGCGAGGGCCCGGGTCAGCGCGGGTCGCACGAACTCGGACGCCTCGCGCTCGAACGCCGGCAGCATCACGCCGAGCGCCTCCGGCGACGGATGGTCCTCGAAGTAGGCATAGGCCGTCGCGCGCAGCCGGTCGTTCGGGTCCTTCAGCGCCGCGAGCATCAGCGAGGTCGCCCGCGGATCGTTGAAGCCGGCGAGCAGGACGAGCGCCTTGAAGCGGACGTAGCCGTCGGCATGGGAGGACACCGCGTCGATGAGCGCCGGCGAGGCGACCGCCGGCGGCGCCCGGCGCACCGTCTGAGCCGCCTTCATGCGCGACGAAAAGTCGAGATCGCCGAGGCGATCGATCGCGCTCCGCACCTGCCCGGCCGAGATGGCGTCTGCCTTCGGCTCTTGCGCCGCGAGCGCGGCAACGGCGATGACAACAACGACAATGAAGGACATCGCAGCCAGCGAGACGTCAGTCGGCGAGCTTCAGCGCGAGCTGCAAGTACGCCATCTCGTTGCGCGGGAACTCGACCGGGTACTCGCCGGTGTAGCAGGACGAACAGTACGAGCCGCGTTTCTGGCCGACCGCGCCGAGCATGCCGTCGAGGCTCAGGTAGGCGACGCTGTCCGCGCCGATGTATTCGCGAATCTCGTCGAGCGAGTGGGTCGCCGCGATCAGCTCCGCGC
>JBOGJB010000564.1:0-4913 GCA_050745085.1 Vicinamibacterales bacterium | reverse complement strand
ATCACGGCCCGCGGCGGGCCGGGGGGCCTCGCGGCGGCGCTCGCGAAAGCGGCCGAGTCCGCCGGCGCGCGCATCAGGACCTCGGCCGGCGTCGCGCGCATCCTCGTGAAGAACGGCGCCGCGGCCGGCGTCGTGCTCGAGAACGGCGAGGAGATCCCGGCGGCGGCGGTCGTCTCGAACGCGGATCCGCGGCGCACGTTCCTCGCCCTCGTCGACCCGCTCGACCTCGAGCCCGATTTCGCCGCGCGCGCGCGCAACTATCGCGCGCCCGGCACGGTCGCGAAGGTCCACCTCGCGCTCGACGGCCTGCCGTCGTTCACCGCGCTCGGGGGGGACGCGGCGCGCCTGGCCGGCCGCGTGCACATCGGCCCGGGCATCGACTACCTGGAGCGCGCGTTCGACGCGTCGAAGTACGGCACGTTCGCCGAGGAGCCGTACCTCGATGTCACACTTCCGTCGGTGGCGGATCCGTCGCTCGCTCCGGACGGCAAGCACGTCATGTCGATTCATGTGCAGTTCGCGCCGTACGCGCTCCGCGGCGCCGACTGGAACGCACGCCGCGGCGCGCTGGCCGATGCCGTGCTGAAAACACTCGCGGCGTACGCGCCCGACATCGAGCGCCGCGTGCTGCATCGTCACGTGCTGACGCCGGTCGATCTCGAGCGCGACTTCGGCCTGACCGGCGGCCATATCCACCACGGCGAGCTGTCGCTCGACCAGCTCTTCACCATGCGGCCGATCCTCGGCTGGGCGCGATATCGAACACCGATCGCCGGGCTGTTTCTGTGCGGCGCAGGGACGCATCCCGGCGGCGGGATCACCGGGGCCTGCGGGCGGAACGCCGCGAGGGAGATCCTGAAGGATCTGCGATGACGGGCAGACGTAAGTACGAAGCTCGAAGGTCGAAGGCTGAAGTAAGGTCGAAGGCTGCAGGAGGGTCGAAGGCGGAAGTCTTCTGCATGGTCCTCGGTTTGCTCTGGCTCCTCGGGCTGGTCGCTGAGTCGCAGCATGCCGTCATGTTCGGGTTCGCTCCGGCTTCCGTCTCCGCCCAGCACACTCTCGAGTCTCGCTTCCAGCAGCTCGTCTCCTCCGATCGCATCCGCGACTTTCACAAGGAGTACACGGCGAAGCCGCACGTCGCGGGGTCGCCGCGGGACCGCGAGCTGGCCGAGTGGACCCGCGATCGCTGGCGCGAGTACGGCCTCGAAGAGGTCGACATCACCGAGCACGAAGTCCTGCTCCCGTACCCGGAGGAAGTGACCGTCGAGATGACCGCGCCGCGGCCGTGGCGCGCATCGATGAAAGAAGAAGCGATCCCCGGCGACGAGTACACGCAGGCCGATGTCGGTCTCCCCTATCACGCCTACTCCGCATCGGGCGACGTGACCGCGCCGGTCGTGTACGCCGGCAGCGGCAATCCCGCGGACTACGACTGGCTCCTCTCGAAGGGTGTCGACATCAGGGGGAAGATCGCGCTCGTACGGTACTCCGTGCCGTACAGCTATCGCGGCTTCAAGGCGCTGGCGGCGCAGCAGCGCGGCGCCGCCGGCCTCCTCATCTACTCCGATCCGGCCGACGACGGGTTCAGGAAGGGGAAGGTGTACCCGGACGGCCCCTGGGGACCGGAGAGTCACATTCAGCGCGGCGGGATCGTGTTCGACTTCATGGTCCCGGGCGATCCGCTGACCCCGGGCTGGGCGTCGCTTCCCGGCGCGAAGCGAATCGCCGCGAGCGAATCGGCCGCGCTGCCGAAGATCATGAGCGCGCCGCTGTCATGGAAGGACGCGCAGGTCATCCTGCGCGCGCTCGACGGCCCGGAGGCGCCGAAGGCGTGGCAGGGCGCTGGCGTGCCCCAGTCCGGCTCGAGCCGGACGCTCCCCTACAGAGTCGGCGCGGGACCGGCGACCGTCCGCATGCGACTGAGGATGGACGACCGCGTGCGCCCGATCTGGACCGTCACGGGAAAAATCCGCGGTAACCAGGAGCCGAAGTCGCTCGTGATCGCGGGCAACCATCGCGATGCGTGGATCTACGGCGGCGTCGATCCGTCAAGCGGCTCCGCGGCGCTGATGGAGCTGGCGCGCACGCTGGGCGCGCTCGCGAAAGCGGGCGCGCGTCCGAAGCGGACGATTCTCTTCGCGAGCTGGGACGCGGAAGAGTTCACGCTCACCTCCTCGACCGAGTGGGGCGAGCAGCACGAACGCGAGCTGCGAGACCACGCCGTCGCGTATCTGAACGTGGACAGCGCGGCGTCCGGGCCCAACTTCGGCGCGGCCGCGGTGCCAGCGCTCAACCGCCTGATCGGTGAAGTCGCCGGCGCCGTCCGCGATCCGAGGGCGCGCATTCCTGTCGCCGCCGCCTGGCGCGCGCGCGCGCACAAGGAGCGCGGGACGCTGCCGACCGGCGGCGGCGGCGAGCTGGTGAACAACAAGCTGGGCAGCGGGTCGGATTACACCGTCTTTCTCAACTTTCTCGGTGTCCCGATCGCGGATCTGTCCTTTGACGGCCCGTACGGCGTTTACCATTCTGTGTACGACAATCACCACTGGGTCGCGCGGATCGGCGACCCCGGCTTCCGCTATCACGCCGCGATGGTGCGCATCTGGGGCCTGCTCGCGCTGCGCCTCGCCAACGCGGACGTGCTGCCGCTCGACTACGCGACGTACGCCGCGCGCATTCAGGAGTTCATCAAGGGCATCGACGGCCGGTACGCGACCGAGCTGGCGCCGGCGCGCGCCGCGGCCGATCGCCTGGCGGCGGCCGCAGCCGCAGCCGCGCTGGAGATGGAAGGGGCGCTGGCTCACGGCGCAGCCGGCGCGCTCAACCGTCGCCTGATGGAGGCCGAGCGCGCGTTCCTGGATCCGGACGGCATCCCCGGCCGGCCGTGGTACCGTCATCAAATCTATGCTCCGAAGTTCACGTATGCGCCTGAGCTGCTCCCCGGCGTCGCGGAGGCCGCGGCGCAGGGAGACGCGTTCCACGTTTCGTCCCAGGCCCGGCGGCTGGCCCGCGCCATCGACCGAGCGGCCGACGCCCTGGCCCGCGGGCCGGTGTCGCGTGCGCGAATACCTGCGAGAGACCGGTGTTTCCCCATTCCCCACAGCGGTTTAACCGTCATAAAATAGGCGGCTCACAACCCGGAGGTCCCCGTGACGGACGCCGCGACGACCGCGAAAAAACCGATGAAGATCACCTACGCGACCATGAGCGCGGACCAGATGGAGGAGCTCCATCGCGCTCTGGACGACGCCATCCCGACGGTCAGGAGCACGTTCGGCCGCAGCTACCCCATGGTCATCGGCGGTCACGAAGTGATGGCGGACGCCGAGTTCGAGGACACGAGCCCGATCGACACCCGGATTCTACTCGGGCGGTTCCAGAAGGGGACGCGCGATCACGTGCAGCAGGCGATCGCCGCCGCGCGCGCGGCCGCTCCCGCGTGGATGGCGAAGTCCTGGCAGGAGCGCGTCTTTATCCTGCGCAACGTCGCCGAGTCGATCCGCGAGCATCGCTGGCTGCTGTCGGCCCTCATGGGGTTCGAGGCAGGCAAGAGCCGGCTCGAATGCGTCGGCGACGTCGAGGAGTCGGCCGACCTGATTGCGTACTACTGCGACCAGATGGAGCAGAACGGCGGCTTCACCAAGCCGATGGGCAAGCTGAGCCCCGGCGAGGAGAACGTCAGCGTGCTCCGGGCCTACGGCGTGTGGGCGGTGATCTCGCCGTTCAACTTCCCGCTCGCGCTCGCCGCGGGCCCCTCGGGAGGCGCGCTCGTCGCCGGCAACACGGTCGTCTTCAAGCCGGCCTCGGACACGCCGTTCCTCGGGTATCAGCTCGCGGTGATCATGAAGCACGCCGGCGTCCCGGACGGTGTCTTCAACTTCGTGACGGGCGGCGGCGGAACCGTCGGGCAGGAACTGATCGACAGCCCGGGGATCGACGGCATCGTTTTCACCGGCTCGAAAGAGGTCGGCATGAAGCTCTTCCGCGACAACGGGACGCGGGCCATGCCGCGGCCGCTCGTAATCGAGATGGGGGGCAAGAACCCGGCGATCGTCATGCGGTCGGCCGACCTCGAGAAGGCGACCGACGGCGTCTGGCGATCGGCCTTCGGCGCGCAAGGGCAGAAGTGCTCCGCCTGCTCGCGCGTGTACGTCTCGAAGGAGCTGCGCCAGCAGTTCGTCGATCTGCTCGTGGCGAAAACGAAGAAGATCAAGATCGGCAACCCGCTCGATCGAGACGTCTGGCTCGGCCCGGTGATCAACGAAGCGGCGGTCAAGACCTACGAGCGCGCGATCGAGCAGGCAACGCGTGACGGCGGAACGATCCTCACCGGCGGCCGGCGCCTGACCGGGGAGCCGTTCGCTCACGGCTGGTTCGTCGAGCCGACCATCATCGACGGCCTGCCAACTGACCACCCGCTCTTCTCCGAAGAGCTCTTCGTCCCCATCACCGTCGTCGGCGACGTGGGAACGCTCGACGAGGCGATCGCGCTCGCGAACCGCACCGAGTACGGCCTGACGGCCGGCATCTTCTCGGAGGACGACCGCGAGATCGAACAGTTCTTCAATCGCGTGCATGCGGGCGTGCTCTACGCCAACCGCCGCGCCGGCGCGACGACCGGCGCGTGGCCGGGGATCAACCCGTTCGGCGGCTGGAAAGCGAGCGGCTCGACAGGGCGCGGCACGGGCGGGCCATGGTACGTGCAACAGTTCATGCGCGAGCAGAGCCGCGTCCGCATCAGGTAGGCGCGAGCGGGCGCCTGGCGCCTGGCGCCGAGCGGCCATGAGCATGACCTGCGTGCTCGCGTTTGTCGCCCTGCTGGCGCTCGCGGTGCCGGCTGGCGCCGGGGTCCGATCGACCGTGCCGCTCGCCGGCGGCGCGGACGCGCTCGCGGAAGCGGCGGGGCTTCATCG
>JBOGJB010000563.1:0-2958 GCA_050745085.1 Vicinamibacterales bacterium | reverse complement strand
CCGGCCGCGGCCGCGGGCGAGCTTGAACTCCAGCTCGTTGGTCGGGCCGGCTAGCATGATGAACCCACGCTCGCCGCCGCCGACCTCGAGCGCCGAATCGAGCACGAGCGCGAGCACGTCGTCGAGGACACGCCCGGACCCGAGGGCGCGCAGCCCCTCGAGCAGCGCCGCCACCTGCCGCAGGTCGCCGATCGCCGTTGTCGTCGCGCGGTCGGTCTGCGGTGGGCCGTCGGCTAGGAGAAACACCAGCTCGGCGCCACCGCTCCGGCCGAGGCGAATGCGGTCGCCGTGCGCCAGCGGCCCCTCGGCAACGGTCTCGCCGTTGACGAAGGTCCCGTACCGGGAGTTCTTGTCGCGAATGAGGAAACGGTCCCCCTCGACGAGGATCTCGGCATGGTCGCGGGACACTTCGGAGCCGGCGAGGCGCAGGTCGTTGGTCTCGCGGCGGCCCATGGCGAACAGCCCTTTGTCGATCGGGACCATGCGCCGGCCAAGGGCGTCGGTGACTTCCAGACGGGCGTCCGGCATGGGCTGAAGTGTAACCCTACGTGCTCAAGGTGCTCAAGGTGCTCAAGGTGCTCAGGGTGCTCAAGGTGCTCAGAGTGCGGCGGGTCCCAGGTCCAGGCCGAAGGCGAGAAGGAGGGCGACCAGGATGAGCACCACAAGCACGATGATCCAGGGCACGAGCGGGCGGCGGCGCGCCGGCGCCGCTTCCCACTTCGACCCGCCGGGTGCGGGCTGCCGCACGGGATCGGTCGTCGCCGCGCCGCAGCGGTAGCACACGATCGCCTTATCGGCGATCTCGGTTCCGCAGGATCGGCAGATCATCGTGCGAGCACCGGCTTGACGGCTGCCATAAGGACGAGAACGAGACCGAACGTGCACACGATCGTCGCCCCGGTCGGGAGATCCAGCCAGAGGGAGAGGTAGACGCCGAGCGCCGACACGATCGTCCCCATCGTCCAGCCGATGGCGAGCCGCGCGCCGATCCGATCGGCATACAGCATCGCCGCGACCGACGGCACGATCAAGTAGCAGAAGACGAGCAGGACGCCGGCGATGGCGACCGAGGAGGTCACGACGAAGCCGAAGGAGGCGTAGAAGAGGAAGTCCCAGAGGCGGATCGACACGCCTGCCTCCTCCGCCCGCTGCGGATCCATCGAGATCGCCAGGAACTTCTGCCGGAAGACGTAGTGGAACAGCCCGATCGCGCCGTAGAGCCCGGCGGTCTGCCCCACTTCGGCCCACGATACGGCGATGATGTTGCCGACGAGCATGTCCTTGAGGTGCTCGGCCTGCGACGTGGACTTGCTCATCGCGAGGATCGCCGCGGCGGAGGCGACCGCGTACGCGATGCCGATGATCGCCTCCTGGGGGATCCGCGCGCGGCGCGTCCGCACCATCGAGAAAATCGCCGCACCGATGAACGTGAAGCCGAGGCTGATCCAGTAGACGACCGGCGCATGCGGATCGCCGCCGCTCACGGGTAGGAGCAGTGCGATCGTCGCGCCGAGCGCCGCGATCTGCGCGAGCGACAGGTCCACGAAGATGACGCCGCGCTCGACGACGTGGACGCCGAGGTACGCGTGGATACCGGTCAGGATCAGGCTCGCCGCGAACGGCGCCGCCAGAAACTGAAGGACGGTCCACAGCTCCATCTAGACGCGCGCTCCAGTCTCCTTAATCGCCGCGACGAGCAGCCGCAGATTGTAGTCAAAGAGATCGAGATACGTCTTGACCTCCTTCACGCCGCCGACCGACGGCGGCAGCACGATGACTTTCGCTCCGGTGTCCCGCGCGATGGCGTTCGGCGTTTTCAGGTCGAAGTACGGCTCGACCAGGACGATCTTGATGTTCTGCCGTTTCATCTCCTGCATCAGCGCCAGCGTGTGCGACGGCGACGGCGGGATGCCGGGCCGCGGCTCGACGTAGCCGATGACCTCGATGCCAAACGCGTCGACGAAGTTCGACCACGAGCGGTGGTAGGTGACGACCTTGAGCCCGCGGTACGGCGCCATCATGCCGTCCCACCGCTTCCGCGCCTCGGCCAGTCGGCGGTCGAAGTCGGCGTACCGCTGTGCGACGTAGCCCGCGTCGTTCGGCGCCAGCTCCGACAGCTTCTTCTGGATCGACTGCGCGATGCGCCGGCCGTTGTCCGGGCTGAGCCAGTAGTGCGGATTGCCGAGCGGGTGCACGTCACCCATGGCGCGCGTGATCTGGCCGGTCGGGATCTCGAGGATCCGCGCGCCCAGCGACGCATCAAGATAGCCGGGCGCGCCTGGCTGGATCTTCGCGTTCCGGCTCTGGGTGATGAGCGGCGGGAGCCAGGCCTGCTCCAGATCGCGCCCGACGACGACGAGCAGGTCGGCGCCGTGGAGCTTGAGGATGAAGCTGGGCTTCGCCTCGACGAAGTGCGGATCCTGGTAGCCGCGCGCCAGCGCCTCGACCGTGACGCGGTCGCCCCCGACCTCGCGCACGAGCGACGCCAGATCCTCTGTGGTGGTAACGACCTTGACAGCTGCTGACGATTCGCTTGCCGTGACGACGAAGAGTCCAGTGAGTGCGAGCCCGAAGAATGATCTGAGAGCCATATCGTTAGAAGACATGCGCCCCGTGGGCGCCGATTGAGAACTGGACCTGGAAGAGGAGCTCGTTTGCCGTGACGTTCTCGGCGTAGCGCGTGCGTCGGTACTGCCCGCGGAGCTGGCTGAACTCGCTCGGCCAGAACGTCAGGAGCAACGATCCGCCCTTATCGACGAGCGAAGGCTCGAACGCACGCTCCGAGTAGTCGAGGCGCGCTCCGGCGAACCAGCGGCGAGCGAACTGATACTCGCCGCCGGCGTACCAGCCGAAGGACGTCGCGCTCTGGTCATCGTCGAGGCCGGACGCGCGGCTCCACATCAGCTCGGTCCGCGCGAGCAGGCGGCGGTAGATCGCCCGCCGCAGCGGCCGCCAGCG
>JBOGJB010000562.1:0-6441 GCA_050745085.1 Vicinamibacterales bacterium | reverse complement strand
GGCTGAAGCTGGTCGAGCCTTACACCACGCGCAACTGGCAGTACAGCTTGTATGTCCGTGATCAGTGGCAGGCGTCGTCGAAAATGACGATCTCGTACGGCACGCGCTGGGAATACTTTCCGGTTCCGACGCGCGCGAACCGCGGCCTCGAGCGCTACGACGTGAACACCAATCAGATGATGGTCGGCGGCGTCGGGTCGGTGCCGAAGGACCTCGGCGTCGAGGTGAGCAAGACGCTGTTCGCGCCGCGCCTGGGGCTGACTTATCGTCCCACTGAGGGAGCAGTCTTTCGCGCCGGGTTCGGCGTCACCAACGATCCGTACTCGCTCGCGCGACCGCTGCGTACGAACCACCCGGCGGTGCTGAACCTGCTCCTCAACGCCCCGAACTCCCTGGCGTACGTCAGCCGGACGAGCGCCGGGATCCCGGCGATTCCCGACCAGGATCTGGGCAACGGGATCATCCCCGTGCCAAGTCCGATTACGGTCTTCACGCTGGACGATGAATTCAACCGTGGTCACATCCGGTCGTGGAATGTGGCGTTCCAGAAAGAACTTCGCTGGGGCTTCGTGGCGGAGGCGGCGTACGTGGGGACCCGCCAGATCGATCAGCTCGGGTTCAGGGAGCTGAACTGGTCTCCGATCAACGGCGGCGAGGCAGGCCGGCAGTTGAACCAGCAGTTCCGCCGGACCGGGCAGACGCGTCTGATTGCGCCGGTCGGCGACAGCGAGTACAACGCGCTGCAGGCCCGGGTCGAGCGGCCGTTCAGAGACGGGTACCAGATCGGCGTCAATTACACACTGTCCAAGTCAACCGGGATTGCCGGCAACGCCAACAGCGACAGCGCGCTGCGGATCAATATCCCCGAGTACTACGATCTGAACCTCTCGCGCAGCGACTTCGATCGAACCCACAGCCTGCACGTCACCAGCATCGTCGAGCTGCCCTTCGGGCCCGGACGTCGCTGGGCGAACGATGGCGGAGTGTGGTCGCAGATCGTGGCGGGATGGCAGGTGAACAACATCCTGAGCTTCTACAGCGGCACGCCCTTCAGCGTGACCGCGTCGGGCACGTCGCTCAACGCGCCCGAAAACGACCAGCGGGCGGACCAGGTGAAGTCCGATGTGGAGATCCTCGGCGGGATCGGTCGGACCGATCCCTACTTCGATCCGCTGGCCTTCAAGCCGGTGACCGAGGCGCGCTTCGGCACGGCGCCCTTCAACGTCCTGCGCGGGCCGGGCGTCGCGTCGTGGGACCTCGGCGTATTCCGGCAGTTTCAACTGCCGCGGCAGATGAATCTGCAACTGCGGATCGAGGCGTTCAACGTCACGGATCGCCCCAGGTTCAACAACCCGGGCGGCAACGTCTCCGACCTGCGTCTCAACCCCGACGGGACGGTGCGCGACCTGAACGGATTCGCGGTCATTACGGGCACTCAGGACGGGACCGAGCGGCAGATTCGCATCGGCGTCAGACTGGGGTTCTGATGAAGTACCGCATTGCCGGATTGAGAATTGGCGATTGCCGAATTGATTGACGATTGAGAATCGTCGACTGGAGGATTATTGACGATTTGAGTCGCCGACTTCTAATCCCGCTGATTCTGGCGAGCCTGGTAGCCGGAGTGCCGGCGTCCGGGAGAGACGCGCAAGGCGCGCCTCCGGCTGCGAATCCGTATCGCACGCTCAACGACCGCTTCACGGTGCGTCAGTACTCGTCGCTCCCGGAGTGGCAGCAGCGCGCCGCGTACCTCCGGGAGCACATCCTCGCCTCCGCCGGGCTCCTGCCGACGCCGATCAAGACGCCCCTTCGCGCGCAGGTCTTCGACGAACGCCGGCAAAGCGACTATTCGGTCTTCAAGGTCTATTTCGAAAGTCTGCCCGGCTTCTTCGTGACGGGCAATTTGTTCAGGCCGGCCGGCAACGGCCCGTTTCCCGCGGTCCTCTCGCCGCACGGGCACTGGCCGTACGGCCGGCTGGAACACACGCCGGTCGCGTCTTTGCCGGGCCGCGCGATCAGCCTCGCGCGCCAGGGCTTTGTGGTCTTCAGCTACGACATGATCGGGTACAACGACAGCCGGCAGCTTTCGCACAGCTTCGACGGCAAGCGAGAGGCCTTGTGGGGGCTCAGCCTCGCCGGCCTCCAGCTCTGGAACAGCATCCGAAGCCTCGACTTCCTCGAGTCGCTGCCGGAGGTCGATCGCGAGCGGATCGGCGCATCGGGCGCGTCCGGCGGCGGAACGCAGACGTTTCTCCTGGCGGCCGTCGACGAGCGCGTCAAAGCGGCGGCGCCGGTCAACATGATCTCGCTGCACATGCAGGGCGGCTGCCTGTGCGAGAACCCGCCCGGGCTGCGGCTCGACACGAACAACGTGGAGCTGGCGGCGGCGATTGCGCCGCGCCCGCTGCTCATGGTGTCGGCGACAGGCGACTGGACCAAAGAGACGATGCAGCTCGAGTATCCCGAGATGCAGAAGTTCTACACGCTGTTCGACGCGCGCGACCGCGTGCACGCCGTGCAGTTTCAGGCGGATCACAACGACCACCGCGAGAGCCGCGAGGCCGTCTATGCGTGGATGGCGCGCTGGCTCAAGCAGGCACCGGCCGATACGCGCATCACGGAGAAAACGTTTCGACCCGACCCGCCGCCAGACGCGCTGGTGTTCTACGGCCGGGCGCTGCCCGACGGGTCCCTGACGGCCGAGCAGCTCACCGAGAACTGGATCGCGGCCGCGAAACAGCAGCTCGCCAACGCCGACCGGAGGCTTCTCCGCGCCGCGCTCCTTCACGCGCTCGGCATCCAGGCGCGCGAGCCGCTGGTCCCCGCGCTGGGGTCCGAGCGCACGGTCCTTCTGGCGAGCAGCGATCCGGACCTGCAGCGCGAGCTGATTCGGCGCCGTTTCACCGTACGGCCGGTGATCCGCACGCCGTTCGACGAAGCCGCGGCGTCGAAGATCTCTCACTTCGAAACGTACAACCGCACGCCGGCCAGCCAGCGCGTCGCCGACCTCGTTCGGGCGCTCACCGAGGTCCCCGGCGCCACGCTCATTGCCGACGGAGACGCTGCACTGGCCGCGCTCGTGGCCGGCGCCGTCGTCCCGGTCGCGCGCTGCGTGCTCGACGTGGCCGCGTTCGACACCTCCAGCGACGCCGCATTCCTCGAGCGGTTGTACATCCCGGGCCTGCGCCGGTCCGGAGACCTTCAGACGGCGATGTCGATGACCGGTGGCCGCGTCATCGTGCACAACGCGGGGACGCGGTTCACGCTCCCGCGCGCCGAGATCGAGCCGCGCAAGTTGACCGCCCGGGAGATTGTTGAAAGGCTTTCCCGGTAGTGCAGCATTGCCGGATTGAGAATTGGCGAGTGTCAAATTGATTGACGATTGAGAATTGCCAATTGTCGATTATTGACGATTGTCAATTGCCGATCATCGATCAATCTGGCAATTCACAACTCTCAATCTGGCAATGGTGGACCTTTCATGAAGCGCCGTGAGTTCCTGCAGGCGACCCCGCTCATCGCGCTGCCGCTCGTCGTTCGGCGCCTGGCGGCCGCCGATGCGCTCGCGCGAAGCGATCAGACGCCACGCGTCAACCCCGAACCGCTGACCAGGCCGTGGAGCGCTCGCTGGGTCGCGGTGCCGGGCACGTCGCCGTTCCACTACGGCGTCTATCACTTCCGCCGCACGTTCGACCTGGCCGGCACGCCATCCTCTTTTGTCGTGCACGTTACGGCTGACAACCGCTATCAGCTCTTCGTGAACGGCGAGCGGGTCGTGTGGGGACCGGCGCGCGGCGACCTGAATCACTGGCGCTTCGAGACGGTGGACATCGCGCCGTATCTCAAGGCCGGCAGGAACCTGCTGGCCGCTCTCGTCTGGAACTTCGGGGAACATGCGCCGGAAGCGCAGGTGACCAATCGTACGGCCTTCCTGCTGCAGGGCGACTCCGCGCTCGAGCGAGCGGTCGACACGAACGATCGGTGGAAGTGTGCCCTGAACGCCGCGTACCGGCCTCTGCACTACTCGCACGCCCAGATGCGCGGCTACTTCGTCGCCGGTCCCTGCGACCACGTGGATGGCGCGAGCTATCCGTGGGGATGGGAGCGGCCGGACTTCGACGACGCCGCGTGGGCGCCGGGCTGGAGCGATCCTCGCTGGAGCGCCGCGCCGCGTGACTCCGTCGACGCGCCGAACCGCTGGCTGCTCGTGGCCCGCGAGATCCCGCTCATGGAAGAGAGGCTCGAGCGGCTGGCGGCGGTCCGCCAGTCGAGCGGCGTGGGCGTGCCGGCAGGATTCCCGCTGCAACTGGCGCCGTTCACGGTGCCCGTGCATACCCGGGCGCGTCTGCTCCTCGACCAGTCGCACCTCACCACGGCCTATCCGGAACTGGTCGTCAGCGGGGGAGCGGGCGCCGTCATTCGACTCGGCTACGCGGAGTCGCTCTTCCTGGGTGCCGCGAAAGGACTCGAGAAGGGCAACCGCAACGACGTCGAAGGCAAGACGTTTGTCGGCTACTACGACAGCTTCACGAGCGACGGCGGCGAACGGCGGTTGTATCGCCCGCTCTGGTGGCGCACCTATCGGTACGTCGACCTCGACATCGAGACGAAGGCCGAGGCGCTCACGATCGACGATTTCCGCGGCGTCTACACGGGCTACCCCTTCGAGATGAAGGCGAGGTTCGACGCGGGGTCCGAACGGCTCGTCAGGATGCTCGACGTCGGCTGGCGCACGGCGCGGCTCTGCGCGCACGAGACCTACATGGACTGCCCGTACTACGAGCAGCTCCAGTACGCCGGCGACACGCGCATCCAGGCGCTCGTCTCGTACTACAACGCCGGCGACGCGCGGCTCGCGAAGAACGCGATCGCGCAGCTGGACCACTCGCGCACCGCCGAGGGCGCGACGATGAGCCGCGCGCCGACGCGGCAGCAGCAGTACATCCCGCCGTTCTCTCTCTGGTGGATCGGCATGGTCCGCGACTACTGGTGGTATCGGGACGACCCGGCGTTCGTGCGCGAGATGATCCCGGGTGTGCGCGCGGTGCTGGGCTTCTTCGCGCGCCACCAGAAGCCGAACGGATCGCTCGGCCGCCTGCCGTGGTGGAATTTCGTCGACTGGGCGTGGAGGAACCGGGGGATCCCGCCGATGGAGGCGGACGGCGCGTCGGCGTCGCTCGATCTCCAGCTGCTGCTGGCGCTCGACTGGGCGGCGGACCTGGAAGACTCGGTGGGCTCGAAGCCGCGGGCCGCAGAGCTTCGCGCGTCGGCCTCCGCGCTGCGTGCCACGGTCCAGCAACTCTACTGGGACCCATCCCGCTTGTTCTTTGCCGACACACCAGCGAGGAAGGACTTCTCCCAGCACGCGAACTCGCTCGCCGTGCTCGCTCGCGTGGTCGAGGGCAGCGAGGCGCGCGCGCTCGTGAACCGCGTGCTCGGCGATTCGTCGCTCACGCAGTGCACGCTCTATTTCCGGCACTACCTGCATTCGGCGGTGAACCAGGTCGGCGAAGGCGATCGCTACCTGGAGCTGCTCGGCGAGTGGGACAGGATGCTCGCGCGTGGCCTCACGACGTGGGCGGAGAAGCCGGAGCCGACGCGCTCCGACTGCCACGCGTGGAGCGCGAGCCCAAACTACGAGATCTTCCGGACCGTGCTCGGCATCGAGTCCGCGGCGCCAGGATTCAGGCGCGTGCTGATCCGTCCGTTCCTGGGAAAGCTGACACGCGCGTCCGGCGCGATTCCGCATCCCGCAGGAGAAATCTCCGTCAGCCTGGCGTTGGAAGAGAAAGGCCGCGTCTCAGCGGACGTGACGCTGCCCGCCGGCGTCACGGGGGAGTTCTCATGGCGTGGGCAGCGGCGCGCGCTGCCTTCTGGGGAGTCGAAGTTCTCTTTGTAACTGTTAACCGTTCGCCGTCGCGTGAGTAATAGAGGAAGAGAACGGCTTCATGACTCTGTTACACAGGCGACGTGCCGGCTCGAGCAGTACTCACCGTCGCACAATTTCTGGTAAACCCTGCTCCGCGTGCGCTCGTCTAAGTTTAGAGATCGCTCTCGGACGGCGACGCCGCGGGAACTGTCGCGCATGCACCCATTGTGTCCGTTCGTGGAACGAATTAGATCCTGGGCCGTCTTCGGCCTGATGGTCACCGCGTCGGCCGCCGTCGCTCAACCGTCGCGGATGCAAGAGCTCGATCGGACGGGGGATCGCGCCGTGCAGCCGTACGTCCGGGCGCACCTCGCGGCGCTCGAAGGCGGTCTGCCGTCCAACCTGCTGGTGCCGCCCGCGTACCAGACGCTCGTCGAAACAATGTGGCTGCGGTCGCCGACGTTCAGGCGGCAGTGCGCGCGCATTGCAGGCGCCACGAGGCTGACGGTCGTCGTGTCGTGCAGTCCCTCGCTCGGACTGTCCGGCAGCCGGGCAGAGACACGGGTCTTCCC
>JBOGJB010000561.1:0-6626 GCA_050745085.1 Vicinamibacterales bacterium | reverse complement strand
ACCGTGAGCCCCAGCACTGCCTCGCGCATGGTCCCGTACCGGACGGCAGCGGTGCCCGACGCGCGTGTCGCCGACATGCCGCCGATCGTGCAGTCGGCGCCGGGATCGACGAAGAACGCCAGTCCATGCTTCCGCAGGTGCGTGTTGAGCTGGCGGTGCATGACGCCGGCTTCGACGGTCACGTCCAGGTCTTCCGCACTCATCCGCACGATGCGGTTCATCCGCGTCATGTCGATCGACACTCCTCCATGCAGCGCCGCCACGTGTCCCTCGAGCGAGGTGCCGGCACCGAACGGGACGACCGGCGCGCCGTGCCGGGCGCACGCGCTCACGACGGCGGCCACTTCCTCGGTCGACTCCGGGAAGACCACCGCGTCGGGCGGGTGGGGCTTGTGGTACGACTCGCCACGGCTGTGATGGTCGCGCACGGCGGCCGCCACCGAGACCCGGTCGGACAGGAGCGCGCGGAGATCGGCGACCAGCGCATCGAGCGAGGCGACGCGGCTCATTTGGCAATCATCGTCGTTTGCTAAAATCGCGTCCAGTTCGCCTTGCACACTCGATTCTGGCGGCGCGTCGTTAGTCGTCCTGCGCGAGCTCGAGGTAGGCGGCACCGATGCGCAGGTGGCCCGTCAGGTCGTTGTCGAACGCATGCAGCACGGCCTCGGTGCCGAGCGCGTGCGAAATCGCGAGCGGAATGATGTTCGGGTGGCGGCTGTAGACCCAGCACCAGACGAGCCCGGCCGCGAACGTCACCGGCGTGAGGAAGGGGTTCGGCAGGTGGACTGCGCCGAAGATCGCCGCGGCCGTCACGATGGCGGCGCCGCGCGGCATCAGCTCCCGTGCTTCCCGGAACACCAGCGTCTGCAGCACGAACTGCTGGCCGCCGCCCCACGGCGTCAGGTACAGGAGCTTTCGGCCGACCGCGCGCCGCGGGTGGAGCGTTTCAATGAGCTCGCCTGCCGCCAGGATCACGGCAACGCCGACGACGGTCGGGATCGCGACCTTCCAGAGTGCCGGAAGGAAGGCGTCGCGCCGGAAGCCCCACTCGCCGGTCCTGACCGCATGCGCCAGCGTCAGTGCGATCACCAGCACGACCGGAACGGCGCGGGCGGCACCGGCCGCGGTGCGCTCGAAGATCCAGACGTACGAGAGGATGGTCGCGACGATCGCGAGCGTGAACGGCACGCAGTCAGTGTACTCGGACGGCCCTACAGGGTCGTACTGCGTTCGAAGAGCCGGTCGATCGCGGTCTGGGCCTCGCCGCGGAGTTCCTCCACGCGCGCCCGATCCTCGAGGCGGTAGCTGGAGAACCAGACCATGACGCCCGTCTCGCCGCCGGCGCAGTGCGTTGCCACACGGAAGATGCCGTCACCCATCTCGCGCACGGATCCGGAGAACTCGCGGTCCGGCAGCGTCGTCAGGATCGTGCCGGTCAGCTGCTTGCCGCCCGGCGTCCGCGCGGAGTACGGCGCGCCTTCGGTCACCGACGCCGGCTCGAGACCATAGCCGTCGGACAACACCCGCCGCCAGGCGGCGCCGCGCGACTCGCCCGTCGATTGCCGGGCCATCGCCGCGACGCGGTCGCGGCCGCGGAAGCGCTCGAGGTAGTACTTCAGGTTGCGCAGCTCCGACGGCCACCCCGTGCTGATCCCCTCGAACTCGTCATCCCATACCTTGCCGCGCTCGAAGCCCGAGTGTACGAGGCGAAGACGGGTCGTGCCGGCGTGCGCTTCGAGCGTGATCTCGATCGCGACCGGCGCCGGCCGCACGCGGCCTTCCGGCATCGGCTGGCCGTGGACGTCGAACGGCACGTAGCGGTCGTCGACGAGCCGGAGACGGCGTGACGGCTCCCAGCCGTCGATGCGATTGCGCCAGTCCCACGCCTCTCCCCACCCCCAGAATATCGTCCCGCCCTTGCCCGGCTCGACGCGCGCTTCGAACGGGAACCAGCGCACCAGCTCGCCGGCGTCCGTCAGCGCCTTCCAGACCGTTGCGGGATCGGCGGCGATGTCGATCGTCATGTCGAACGCACGCACCGCGCCATCTGTGATCTTGACCGTCGGTGATTCGTTACTCATACCTTCTTCTCCAGGACAGGGTGAATCGCTGCCAGAACGCGGAAGCGCCGGCCCCGCGGCGTTCGCTCGTCGTGGTACTTCGCCGCGAGCGCGGCGACCGCGCTGGCCAGCTCCTCGGCGAACCGCGCGCGCGCCTCGGCGGTCGCGAAGCGGACGTCCGCTTCGAGCGTGAACGTGGACAGGCGCTTGCCGGCGCGCTTCGCTCCGGCGTGGAGCGCCGCGACGTCGCGCACGGTCCTCGCCGCGGCGCTGACCAGGTACGTCGCGCTGAAGCGATCGGCGGCCGCCTCAGGCGTGGGACCCAGCTCGCCGAGCGCGTCGGGGCTGATCACGAAGGCGCGGGCCGTGGCGCGAACCACGCGCTCGACGCAGTTCCCCTTGCGCCGCTCCTCGACCAGTTCGACGAGCCCCTGCCGCTCAAGCTCGCGGAGGTGGTAGTTGAGCCGCTGGCGCGGCAGGCCGAGCCGGCGCGCGAGGCCGGCGGCCGAGTCGGGCTCGGCCAGATGAGCCAGCAGCTGCCGGCGCGTTCGCTGCAGTGCGACGACCGCCCGATCCGGGCCCGTGATGACGTCGATCGATTCCATGCTCGCCTGCCCTCCTCGAGCAGCCCCGTCGGGCAGCTCTTCGGGGCTGCCGCGTTACCGACAGTTATTTTTGTCAAGACTGCATAATTTGTCAAGCACGCTTTCGCCCCTTCGGCGCGTCGGCGAGCCTTACCGAAGCTCCAGCGGAGGCGGGCTAGACTAGCCCCATGTTTCCGCGCGCCGCCGCCCTTCCGCTCACCCTCCTCCTCCTCACCCTGGCGACCCTCTCCGCCGCCAGCGCCCCGCGCCCGGGCATCGACTGGCCCTCGTTCCGCGGCATCGCCGCCCGCGGCATCGGCGACGGCAAAGCCACGCCGGCCACCTGGAACGCGCAGACCGGCCAGGGTGTGAAGTGGAAGACCGCGATCGCGGGTCTCGGCCACTCGAGCCCGATCGTCTGGGGAGATCTCGTCTGCGTCGCGACGGCCACGAGCGAGGGAGACCAGAGCCTCAAGGTCGGTCTTTACGGCGACATCGCGCCGGTGAACGACACGACTGAAAAAGCCTGGAAGGTCGTCTGCCTCGACAAGAAGTCCGGCGCCATGAGATGGGACCGCGAGCTGCACCGCGGCGTCCCGGCCGTCAAACGACACACCAAGGCCACGCACGCCAACTCGACGCTCGCCACCGACGGCGAGCGCATCGTCGCGTTCCTCGGATCCGAAGGGCTGCACGCGCTGGACATGAAGGGACGGCCGCTCTGGAAGAAGGACTTCGGCGTGCTCGAGTCGGGCTTCTTCATGTTCCCGGCCGCGCAGTGGGGCTTCGCCAGCTCGCCGATCATCCACGACGGGCGCGTCATCGTGCAGGCGGACGTGTTCAAGGGATCGTTTGTCGCCGCGTTCGACGCGAAAACCGGCAAAGAGATGTGGCGCACCTCGCGCTCGGACGTGCCGACGTGGAGCACCCCGGCGGTCTACACGGGACCAGGCCCCGCGCAGGTCATCGTCAACGGCTGGCGGCACATCGGCGGATACGATCTGAACACCGGCAAGGAACTGTGGAGGATGAAGGGCGGCGGTGACATTCCGGTGCCGACGCCGATCGTCGCGCACGGCTTGATCTACATCACCAACGCACATGGCCCCGCGTCGCCGGTCTACGCCATCAAGCCGACCGCGACCGGAGACATCTCGCTCGCCGCCGACGCGCGCACGAACGAGCACATCGTCTGGAGCCAGAACCGGGAAGGCGCGTACATGCAGACGCCACTCGTGTACGGCGATTACTTGTACGTGTGCCGCGACAACGGCGTGCTGAGCGTCTACGACGCGAGAACCGGCGAGCGGAAGTACCAGCAGCGGCTTGCCGACGGCAAAACCGGGTTCACGGCGTCAGCGATCGCCGCGAACGAGAAGGTCTACTACACGTCGGAAGAAGGCGGCGTCTACGTCGTCAAGGCCGGTCGGACGTTCGAGTTACTCGCCGAGAACACGCTTGGAGAGATCGCGATGGCGACGCCAGCGGTCTCGGAAGGCGTGCTGTTCTTCCGTACGCGCGGCCACCTCGTCGCGATTGGAACGCGCTGACCGCCCCGGCACCCTGGCAAAGCGCTGGAGACAGCACACATTGCAGGATTGAGAATCGGCAATTGCCGGATTGACTGTCGATTGGCAATTCCCAATCAATCTGGAGATTGTCAATTCCCAATCCTGCAATCTGAGCGTTCAGCCTCCTCGCCTACGTCACCCCCGCCTGGCGGTCACGAC
This sequence comes from Vicinamibacterales bacterium, assembly GCA_050745085.1. Lineage (GTDB taxonomy): Bacteria > Acidobacteriota > Vicinamibacteria > Vicinamibacterales > 2-12-FULL-66-21 > DATAEE01. The sequence goes on along the minus strand of JBOGJB010000561.1, from coordinate 2,252 downwards.
CAGGTCCGGGTCGTGCACCGCCAGAGCGGTAGCGCGGCCGTCCGTCACGTCGAATCGGATCCGCACCGACTCCGCGCCAACGGGATGGAACTGCAGCGAGCCGACGTGCACCAGCCCGCGGCTCGTGCCGCCCGGGCGGAGGATGGTCGGAGAGCCCTGCTTGCTTTCCGCGATCTCGAAGCGATCGTTCGCCCCGGCGCCGAAGACGTAAATGCCGGGGATCGCGAGCTTCTCCGCTGCGCTCAACGCGACAGGCGTGTACGCCGGGTCGGCGTCGCCGAGCGATTCCAGATATCGAAGCACCTCGACCGCCTTGTCGCCTCCGAAACGTGCATGTGCCAGCAGCGTGATCCCGTGCGGTCCGCGCGTCCGTTGGATGCCCGGCGTCGCGGCGATGGCGGCCTTCACCACATCGAGCTGCCCCATCATCGTTGCGGTAAAGAGCGTGGGGCGCGCTCCTTTGCTGATCAGATACTCCGCGATCGGACGATTCCCGACGTGCGACGCCGCGTCGATCGCGCTTTCCCAGTCGCCGAAGCCCCAGTCCCAGGCCGCCTTCGCCAGCGCGGGCCGCGCCTCGACGAGCTGGCGCACGCGATCGAAGTTGCCGTGGGCGACAGCCACCATCTCCTTCACGAGCTCGGGAGGCTGCGTCGGAAACAGGTCGGCGACGGGCGCCTGCGGCGCCGTCGCTCGAAGAGGGAGAACCGCGAGCGCCGGCCCGGCGGCGAGAAACGTCCGGCGGGATACCGCTTCAGTCATGGTCGCACTCCTCACGAGTGAATACGCCACTCGGCGCTCGTCCGCCACTCAGATCGCGCGCGCGCCGGGCATAGAAAAGTGTGAGGGGCGATCCGCCGCTTACTCAGAAGGTTGCAGGCGGCGAGCGACCTCGCGCGCGATCGTAGTCGCGATTTCCCCCTGCACCGCGAGGGTGAGTTCCGGCCGATCGAACCGGTTCGCCCACAAGTGGCGCTCATCGCTCACCCGGATGAGATGCGCGACCACCCGGACTTGCTCGCCGTCCCGCTGCACCTGACCGAGGACGACGTAGTCGACGTTCAGCTCGGCGCCGATCCTTTGCACGTCCCGAAAGCTCCTGGCCGTGCGCAGGATCCGGGCGTTGCCGACGACCGCGAGCCGAGGCCGATCCGACTGTGCAAGCTCGGCGACGGTTGCGTCCGCCAGCCCTTCCGCCAGGGTGTCGAACTCCTTCGAGCCGGTCTGGTTGTCGAAAGGCACGACGGCAATCGGTATCGGCACGGGCGGAAAAGGAGCCGAAGCCCGGTAGCGGATGAGGAACAGGCACGAGGCGCCGGCCAACGTCAGCAGCGCAGCCGCGAGCACGACACGGCGTGCGACCGTGTGGAATGGGATCTCGACACCAGCCCCTTCACCGGGATCGGGCTCTCCGGCGGGTCCGGTCGGAAGCGAGACCGGCGCGATGAAGCGATACCCGCGCTTCGGGACCGTCTCGACGTAGCGCGGCGAGTCGGCGGAGTCTCCAAGCGCCGACCGGATCTGCGCGATGCAGAAGTTCAGCCCCCGCTCGAAGTCGACAAACGTCTCGTTCCCCCACACGTGACGGCGGAGGTCCTCGCGCGAGACGATCTCGGCGGGACGCTCGACGAGCAGCGCCAGCACCCGCGAGGGCTGCGGCTGAAGACGGACCGGCGTCCCCTCGCGCGCCAGCTCGCCGGTCGCCGGGTCGAAGTCGAACAGTCCGAATCGTACGCGTGAAGACATGGGCAGGTTCCGGCAATTCTGGCACGTCTGCCGTCGCCGGGTCGCCTGTTTGCTAGAATTGGAAAGCTTCCCTGCGACACCACAGTTTTCAGCCACGCGGACGCGGGTCCGCGGCCACTTTTGATCTAATGCAAAGGGAGATCGCGTGGAGTTCCTGATCTTCGGCCTCCTGGCGCTGGCCGTACCGTTCGTGTTGCCGATCGCGGCATGGGTGTCGGCGCGCCGCACGCGCGCGCGCGTCGAGGCGCTGGAAGCGGCGCTCGACGCTCAGAAGATCACCGTCGATCTGCTGACGGAACGCATCAGGACGCTGCAGCGCGACGCGCCGGAGCGAGCTCCCGAGCCTCCGCCCCTGCGCAAGCCAGTGGTCGAAGCGCCGGCCATATCGAAGCCGGCCCCGCAGGTCGTCCTCCCGCAGCCTGCGCCTGCGCCTGTGCCCCCGCCGCCTGCGCCTGCGGCCGCGCCTCCTCGGCCGGTTGCGCCCGTGGCTGCGCGCGTCGCCGAGC
>JBOGJB010000560.1:0-4354 GCA_050745085.1 Vicinamibacterales bacterium | reverse complement strand
GGCCGGAAGAGCGTCAGGGGGAACACGGCGGCGGAGCGAGTCCGTCGCGGCGGTCTGCCAGAAAAGGGGCATCCGGCGTCCCGACCGTTATGGGTGCCGGTCGTTCAGACAGAAAGTGGGGACGTGCACATACCCGGACCGCCGCGGTGCGGCAGAGTATCGAGCGGAGCCGCGTGTTCCGGCCCGCGGAGCCGTGTCAGACCCGCGCGGCGTCAAGCCCCATGCGCGCCGCAGGTCAGCGATCACACACGCGTTCGCCGAGTGAGTGGGTTGTGAAACCACTTCTAGGCACTAAGAACAAAGCACTAGGAACGTTCGACATCTCGGATGGGCAGGGCTTCGGGGCTCGTCGGTATCCCCTCGTTCCCGACGCTCGCCGCCGTCTCCTTCAGCCGCTCGGTTGCGGCCTGACGCATCCTGTCGAGCAGGTCGGCGATCCGCTGTGCCTGGCGGATGATGGTCGCGAGATCGCGCTGGAGCGCGGGATCCGGGTGCTCGCGCTCGAGCAGATCGCAGTGGCCGATGATCGTCTGCAGGGCACTGTTGATGTCGTTCGCGGTCGACAGCGTCAGCTCCGCCATCGCCTCCATCATGCGGTATCGGCCCAGCGACACCTGGAGCTGCTGGGCGACGTAGGCCACGGCCAGGATTTCGGCGATCGGCCAGAGCGTCTTCGAGTGCAGCTCGGTGAACGCATTGCGCGTGCGCGAGACGACGTTGATTGTGCCAACCGCGCGCCCCTTCGAGATGAGCGGCAGCACGATCGCGGAGGCGAAGCCGGCGCTGTGCATGACGTTGGCGTCGAGGTAGTCGACCGCCACTTGCGAGATGTCGGGGATGGTCATCGGCTCGCGCGTCCGGACGACCGCGCCGATGAGCGTGCGCTCGACGCCGAACTCCAGCTCCGGCCGCGGCCGGTTGCGGCGTTCCTCCTCGGTGACGCGCGCGGTGAAGGTCTGGAACTGCTGGCCGTCCTCGCGGAGCAGCGCCAGCCCCATGCGATCGCACGGCACCATCCGCGCGATGCGCCGTGCCAGCGCCTGAAACGCGAGCGTGACGTCCGGGGCGCGCGCGATCACCTGCAGCACGTCGTTCTGCACCTCGAGCTGCTCCATCTGGTTGAGCGTCACCCGGTGCGCGTCCTCGCGCCGCTCGAGGCTGGTCGCGAGCCCGCCGATCTGGCGCGTGGCCATCGTCCCCAGCCAGATGATCAGCGCCCAGACGGTCAGGAGCTGAATGATGAGGCCCGTGGTGTGGCCGAGCATCTGCCCGCCGACTAGCGCCGACACACCGAACTGGATCACGGCCGCCGCGGCCACGCTCAGCCAGATCGTTCGCGATGAGGTCTCTCGCCAAGCGGTCATCGTGGCGGGGTCTTCGTCCGATCTGCGTGATCTGCGTTCATCTGCGGCGGGTCCTCCGACAGGGTGTAGGTCGAAAGCACGGGTCGCAGCGGGCGATCGAACCAGAGCGGCCGGCGCAGCCCGCCCGGCCCCGGGGCCGGGCGGGTCCTCGCCATCCATTCTTTATAGATCTCGTGCGATCGAGCCGTGTCCACCAGGATATCCCCGTAACTGTCTGATGGGCTTGCCTTTTCCAGCCTGACCCGCTGGTGCCAGCAGTGCATCCCGCTGACCGGGTCCGGCTGCACGGGGAAGGTCAGATTCTGGTGGACCCCTACCTCGCTCCACCAGATTCGATCGCTGTCTGGGTCGCCGCTCTTGAAGGGCTGCGCCCCGTGAACCTGATGCATGACGTACCGGCCGCTCCCGTCGCGCGCGATGCGGACGAGCGAGGACGCGGCGCGCGCGCCGCCCTGATCCTCGTGGAGCCGCCAGCGTCCGAGATGGTGCGACATCCCAAGAATGCCCGGCCGGATCCCTTCGGTCACCCACGCGCGCGTCACGAAGTACCCGATCTGGGTGGACACTTTGACCAGATCGCCGGTGGCGACGTCCAGGCGCCGCGCGTCGGCGGTCGAGATCCACAGCGGGTTGCTGTGCGAGATCTCGTACAGCCACTTGACCGGCGATCGCGTGTGAATCAGCGTCGGCAGCCGGAAGTTCGGGAGCAGGTCGAACTCCTCTTTGTCGCGCTTCAGCTCGCGCCAGTGCACGTGCCCCGGGACGTAGCGGGGGAGTGTGTGCTCGGGCCAGCCCCAGTCGGCGAGCGTCCGCGAGTACAACTCGAGCCGGCGCGTGGGCGTCGTGAACCCGGCGCGCGCCACGCCGTCCACGACCGCGCCGATCGTCGCGCCGTCGCGCGTGACGACCTGGCGCGCGCCGTCCACCGACGTGCCGGTCAGCTCGTCGCCTGCCAGCGCGCGCTCGTGCGCCCTGCTGTACGACTGGTCCTCGACCTGGAACACGCCGTACTTGCGCATGTAGGCGAGCGGCGTCAGCCGCTCGCGCGCGGCCGCCTCCGGCAGACCCGGCACCGCGTTCTCGAAGATCCACCGGTAGTACTCGTCCACGGTGATCCGCTCGCCCGGCCGGTACGGCGACTCAAAGAACCGGCGGATGCCGAGCGAGCCGTCGGGATCGATCGCCCAGCTCAACGCGATCCAGAACTCGTTTTCTTCCCAGACTTCGCCCGGATTGGTCTGCCACGTCGCGTCGGTTCGCTCGCCGAGCTTCTCGCGCGCGACGCGCAGGACCGGCTGGCGGAAGCCGATCCACTTCGCGGCGTGCGTCTCCTGGCTCATGATGTCGTGCCGCTCCGTGCCGAGGCCCATCGGCAGGATGTAGTCCGCGAACCACGCGGTTTCGCTCCAGGTCGGTGTCAGCGCGACGTGGCACCCGATCAGCGACTCGTCCTGCAGCACTTCCATCCACGTGAAGCCGTCGGGGTTCGTCCAAAGCGGGTTGTAGACGCGCGTAAAGTACGTGTCCAGCCGCCCGCGTCCCTCCTTCAGGAAATGCGGCAGTAGGAAGCTCATCTCGAAGAACGCGAGCGGGAACTCGCGCGGGAAGAGCAGCTCGTTCCAGTACTCCGGCGCCGGCGGCGGGTTCGGGTGCTTCGGCACGAACTTGTTCGTGACGTGCAGGTTCACGCCGCCGACCGATCCGACCGAGCCGGTCAGCACCACGAGCAGGTACAGGCACCGCGTGATCTGCCAGCCCCAGAGGTTCCCCGCGGCCGCGGCGCGCCAGCTGTGCGTCGCGAAGCGGTCGCCGGCGCGCGCGATCGCGCGGGCCGCTTCGACGATCTGCGCCGCGGCGACGCCCGTTTCCTGCTCGGCGTACTCCGGCGTGAACGCCGCATACTCCTGGCGAAGCGCCGTGATGAAGTTGTCAAACGTCGGCTCGACGCCGGGATGCTCCGCCGCGAGGTACTCGCGCCAGTTCACCCACCGCCGGACGAACTCGCGGTCGAACACGTCCTCGTCGAGGAGGATCTTCGCGATCGCGAGCAGCAGCGCCCCCTCGGTGCCGGAGTACGCGGGCAGCCAGAGGTCCGCCTTCGCAGACGAGTTCGACAGCCGCGGATCGATGACGATGAGCGTCGCGCCGCTCGTCTTGCCCTCCATGATGCGCTGCGCGTGCGGGTTGAAGTAGTGCCCCGACTCGAGATGCGAAGAGAGCAGCAGTATCGTGCGCGCGTTGGCGTAATCGGGCGACGGGCGATCGGCGCCGGTCCACAGGAAATGACCGAGCCGCGCGGACGACGAGCAGACGTTCGTGTGACTGTTGTGCCCGTCGACGCCCCAGCATTGCAGGACGCGGTTGGCGTAGCCGTCCTCGCCGGGACGCCCGACGTGATACATCACCTCCCGCCGGCGTCCCTCCTGGATCGCCCGCCGGATCCGTCCGCCGATGTCGGCGAGCGCTTCGTCCCACGTTATGCGTCGCCAGGTGCCCGATCCCCGCGCCCCATCACGTTTCAACGGATAGAGGATGCGATCCGGATCCTCGAGCTGGTTCGTCGTCACGACCCCTTTCGCGCAGGTGCGGCCGCGGCTCCCGGGGTGTACGGGATTGCCTTCGATCTTGCGGACCTCGAGCGTCTCCTTGTCGACGTAGCTGATGATGCCGCACGCCGACTCGCAGTTGAAGCAGATGCTCGGGATGATCCAGTAGCGGCGCCGTTCCTTGCGCGGCCAGCTCTTCGACTCGTAGTCGGTGTAGTCGTCCCAGTCGGACGGGTCCGGATGACTGCGGAAGCCTTCGGTCATGACAGCGGCACACTCTGGCCGGCTTCGACCCAGATGTACTCCCACGCGAACCCGCCCGCGAGCGCCAGGAGCGCCGCAGCGGTCACCGCGGCCGCGACTGTAGGCGCGGCCAATACGAGCGCGAGAGGCAGTAAGCCGCCGCCTGCGACCGCCAGACCCCAGAAGAGCGGCGCGTACGCG
>JBOGJB010000559.1:0-4238 GCA_050745085.1 Vicinamibacterales bacterium | reverse complement strand
GTCGGCCCCGGTCCGGTCGCGAACTCCTTGACGTCTTTCGGCTGCCACATCCGCCGTCCGATCGGGCTCGTGCCTGGCCAGAAACGGTTGGCGAGCTGATCGTCGACGATGATGACGCGCGGCGAGGCGTCGGTGTCGCCGTCGTTGAAGAACCGGCCGGCGACAAGCGGGACCTGCAGCGCTTCGAAGTACCCCGGCGTCGCGTCGATCTGGTGCGGCGAGATGAGCGACTCTCCCGGCTTCATCTGATAACCCTCGGCGAGAATCACGCTGTCGCTGTTGCTCCCGCCGAACGGGATCGTCGTCGTCGCGCCCGCCTGCACGACCCCCGGCAACGCGCGGATGCGCTCGAGCGCGCGCGCCATGAACGTCCGCAGCGCGGCATCGTCTTTGTAGCGCGAGGCGGGCATGTTCACGTTCCCGGTGAGGATGTGGTCCGTCTTGAAGCCGGGGTCGACCGCGAGCACGCGCTGGAAGCTCGCGAGGAGCAGTCCCGCGGCGATCAGGAGCATGAACGCAAACGCGATCTGGCTGGCAACGAGGACGCGACGCAGGACCCGCGCCCCGCGGCCGGCGGTCCCCGAGCGTCCCTCCTCCCGGATCGCCTGGCTCAGATTCATGCGATGGACCGTGACGATCGGAATCAGGCTGATGGCGATTCCCACGACGAAGGCGAGCGCGACGGTGAAGCCGACCACCTGGCCGTCGAGGCCGATTTCCCCCGCGCGCGGCAGCTCGGCGAGCGGCCCCGCGAGCAGGAGCCGAAGCGCCCAGTACGCGCCGGCGAGGCCGAAAACGGCGCCCGCCAGTGTCAGCAGCGTCGTCTCCGTAAGAAACTGCCGCGCGAGACGTCCGCGCCCCGCGCCAAGCGCATGGCGGGTCGCCAGCTCCTTCAGCCGCGCGCTCGACCGGACCAGCATCAGGTTCGTCATGTTGACGCAGCCGATGAGGAGCACGAAGGCAACGCCGCCCCAGAGCAGGAAGAGCGTCGCGCGCACGTCGCGCACGAGATCCGCCTGCGTCGAAACAGCCTTCGTGTGGAACCCGGCGTTGATGAGGATCTCCTTGAACTGCGGGAAGCGCTCCATGTTGCGGGCGTTGAGCGCGTCAAGCTGCGCCTGCGCTTGATCGACCGTCCGACCCGGCTTGAGCCGCGCGATCATCTGCCAGTTGTTGCTGTGCCGGCGGTCGTCCGCCTTGTCGGCGGGCGCGAAGGCCACCGGGAGCCACATTTCGGCTTCCCGGGTCAGAAACAGGAAGTCTTCCGGCAGCACGCCGACGATCGCGTGCGGGACGCCGTTCACCCGCAGGTCCTTCCCGATCGCATCATCCCGTCCGCCGAAGAGGCGCTGCCAAAGCGAATACGCCAGGACGACCTTGCGTTCCTGGCCGACCTCGCCGTCTGCGTCGGTCAGCAGCCGGCCGCGGTGCGGCTCCGCCTTCAGCACACGGAAGATCGAGGGCGTCACCTGGAATCCCTGGACTCGCTCCGGCTGGCTCTCCGTCCCGATCGTCTGGCCGCGCTGGCGATACAGCGCCTGCTCCTCGAACACGTCGGTCTCGCGCCGGCGATCGAAATAGTCCGGCACGCCATTGCTCGCTCGCTCGACGCCAGCTTTGGGGTAGCTGTTCATGACCGTGACGAGCTGCCCGGCGTCTGGGAACGGAAGCGCCCGCAGCAGTACGGCGTTGACCACGCTGAAGATGGTCGCGTTGGCGCCGATGCAGGCGGCGAGCGTGAGGACGGCGCTGATGGCGAAGCCCTTCTGTTTGAAGAGCAGCCGGGCGGCAAAGCGCAGATCCTGGACGAGCTGAGTCATAGGGACTTCGACGACAGTCCCTGGTCCTTTGTTCTTGGCCCCTGGCCGGAACGCCCCCAAGGACCAAGGACCAAGGACCAAGGACCAAGGACTACAATCCCCCCGTGCAGGACTTCGAGAAGCTCGGTCTCTTTTACCTCGGCCGTGAGTGCGACCTCGACCGGCGCCAGCGGACCGACGCGCCGGTGCTGTACGAATCGCGCGACCTGGTGACCCATGCGGTGTGCGTCGGCATGACCGGGAGCGGCAAGACCGGTCTCTGCCTGTCGCTGCTCGAAGAGGCCGCGATAGACGGCGTACCGGCGATCGCCATCGACCCGAAGGGTGACATCGGCAATCTACTGCTGACGTTCCCGCGTCTGGCGCGGGACGAATTCCGCCCCTGGATTGCCGAGGACGAGGCGAGACGGAAGGGGATGGACCCCGACGCGTTCGCTGCCGCCGAAGCGGCCCGCTGGACGAAAGGGCTCGCGGAGTGGGGGCAGGATGCCGCGCGCATCGCGCGCCTGCGCGCGTCGGCGGAGTTCTCGATCTACACGCCGCGCAGCCGGGCGGGACGCGGCCTGTCGATCCTCAGGTCGTTCGCCGCTCCGCCTCCGGCCGTGCGCGACGATGCCGAGGCGCTGGGCGACCGAATCCGCGCGGCCGCCACGGGCCTGCTGTCGCTCGTCGGGCTCGACGCCGATCCGCTGAAGAGCCGCGAGCACGCGCTCGTGTCGACGCTCCTCGGACACGCGTGGCGCGCGGGTCGCGACCTGACGATGGAGGCGATCGTGGGTGAAGTGCAGCGCCCGCCGGTTTCGCGCATCGGCGCGCTCGACATCGAGTCGTTCTTTCCGGAGAAGGACCGGTTCGAGCTCGCGATGCGGCTGAACGGCCTGCTCGCGACGCCCGGCTTCGAAGCGTGGCTCGAGGGCGATCCGCTCGACGTCGGCGGCCTGCTCTTCACCTCGAAGGGGCGCCCCCGCGTCTCCATCATCTCGACCGCGCACCTCTCGGAGGCGGAGCGGATGTTCGTCACATCGCTCCTGCTGACGGAGGTCGTCTCGTGGGTCCGCGCGCAGCCGGGCACCTCGACGCTGCGCGCGATTCTCTACATGGACGAAGTGTTCGGGTACCTGCCGCCGGTTGCCAACCCACCGTCGAAGCCGCCGCTCCTGACGCTGCTGAAGCAGGCGCGCGCCGCGGGGCTCGGCGTCGTCCTGGCCACGCAGAACCCGGTGGACCTCGACTACAAGGCGCTGTCGAACGCCGGGACGTGGTTCCTCGGCCGGTTGCAGACCGAGCGCGACAAGGCCAGGGTGCTCGACGGCCTGACGAGCGCCGCGGCCGGCGCGACGTTCGATCGCGCGCGGGCGGACAAGGTCCTCTCGGCGCTGTCGAGCCGGATCTTCCTCATGCACAACGTGCACGAAGACGAGCCGGTCGTGTTCGAAACACGCTGGGTCATGTCGTATCTGCGCGGGCCGCTGGGCCGTGACGAGATTTCGCGGCTGAGCCATGGATCACCGCGGATCCCCGAAGTCAGCCGCGGATCACCACGGATCCCCACGGATAAGACTTCCGAGACCGCTCGCGGGATCGCGGCGCCGCGCCCGGTCGTGCCTTCGCAGGTACGTGAGCTGTTCGTATCGGCGACGGCCGCTGCGCCGCACTACGAGCCCGCGCTCTACGCCTCGGCCCGGCTCGAGTATCGCGACGCGATGCGCGGCGTCGACGCGTCGAAGACGATCAACTACCTCGTGCCGCTCATTTCTGGCCCGGACGCGCTCAACTGGGACGCGGCGCAGGAAACGTCCGTCGCGCCTGACGGCTTTGCCGCGCAGCCCGCCCCGAACGCAACGTTCGGCGAGCTGCCGCCGGACGCGCTGAAGGTGAAAAGCTACGTCGCCTGGAAGCAGCAGGCGCTCAAACGGCTCGTGCAGCGCGAGCGCCTCGAGCTGTTCAGCAGCGACGCGTTCGACATGGTGTCGGAGCCCGGGGAGTCGGAGCGGGACTTTCGCGCGCGCCTCCAGGCGCGGGCGCATGAAAAGCGCGACGAGCTGACCGCGAAGCTGCGTCAGAAGTATGCCGGTCGAACTGCCGCGCTGACCGAGCGCATTCGGCGCTCGGAGCAGGCGGTCGCAAGGGAGTCGGAGCAGATGAAATCAGCAGGATGGCAGACCGCCGTGTCGCTCGGCGCCACCGTCGTCGGCGCACTGCTCGGGAGGAAGAGGATCATCGCATCGACGGTGGGCCGCGCCACGACGACGGCGCGCGGAGGCCTGCGGTCGATGAAGGAGCGAGAAGACGTGCAGCGCGCCGAGGAGAACGTCCAGGTCCTGAAGGAACAGCTCGCTGCGATCGAGGCGGAAGCGACGGCGGCGATCGACGCCGAGGGGGCGGCGGCAGATCCCCAGGGACGGCTCGAGCGCATCG